>JAJXUP010000014.1 GCA_021782795.1 Pseudomonadota bacterium
GGCACGCCATTGCTGGTCTGCGCAGCGTTCCTCCCGCTGCGGGAGAAACCGAATCGGGTATGGAAATCCTGCTCACGGGGGAAGCGGCCGGATTGCCGGTCAGCCGTCGGCTGCAACCGGTCATCCGCCAACTGGTGCGCACTCAGCAGTAACCGCCGGCCGCGCCGTTAGCCGGCTGCCGTCTTGCGTGCACGCGGACGTGCCTTTGCAGCCGCAGGCGCAGCGGCAGGTTTCTTGCGCGTACGGGTGGTCTTGCTGACGGCGGCACGCGCCGCCAGCAGCGGCAGTACATCGTCAAGGCCTACGGTGGCGCTGTCAAGCGATTCGGGCAAGCTGGCATTAACCTTGCCATGCTTGGCGTACCAGCCGTAGCGCCCTTCGTGCAGGGTCACCGCCTCGCCATCATCCGGGTGTTTTCCCAGCGGCCGCCCGGCAAACGCCTGTCCACGCGGGGTACGTTCCTGGCGCAAGATGTCCACGGCGCGTTCCAACCCGATTTCGTACACATCGTCCGCCTTGGGAATGGATTTGAACTTGCCATCATGCTGCAGGTACGGACCGAAACGGCCGATGTTGGCCACCACCGGCAGACCGGTATCGGGGTGGTTGCCCAGCGTGCGCGGCAGCGACAACAGGCGCAACGCCGTAGCGAGATCGGCCTGCTCGACTGGCAGATGCTTCGGCCAGCTCGCCCGACGCGGCTTGACCGTCTTGTCTTCCGGCGTGGCGCCGATCTGTACGTACCATCCGTAGCGACCATTGAGCAGCATGATCTCCTGGCCACTGGCCGGATCAACGCCCAGCGCGGCCGGTTCGCGCGAGCCGGCTCCAGCATGGAACGGGCGCGTATAGCTGCATTCCGGATATCCGGAGCAACCGATGAACAACCCGCGCTTGCTGGCCTGAAGGAACAGCGGCCGGCCACATTCCGGACAGACTTCGTCCGGAACCGGGCAGCCGCGCTCGACCTCGGCCTTGGCCGCCAGCGTGCCGGAGAATTCATGCCAGAACTCGTCAAGCAGCGGCAGGTATTTGCGTTCACCATTGGCGACATCGTCGAGTTTGTCTTCCAGTCGTGCCGTGAAGTCATAATCAACGTAATGGGTGAAGTGCGTGGTCAGAAAGCAGTTGACCAGCCGGCCGGTCGGCGTGGGCACGAAGCGTTTCTTGTCCAGGTCGACATATTCACGCTCCTTAAGCGTGGAAATGATGCTCGCATAGGTCGATGGCCGGCCGATGCCATATTCTTCCAGCGTCTTCACCAGGCTGGCCTCGGTGTAGCGCGGCGGCGGCTGGGTATGATGCTGTTCGCCGTAAATGCGGTCCAGTGGCACGGTTTCGCCGGTTTCCAGCGCCGGCAGCCGGGCTTCTTCTTCCTCGGTACCGTCATCCTGATTTTCCTGGTAGACCGCGATGAACCCCGGGAACGCGAGCGTCTGACCACTGGCGCGGAACACGTTGCCAGCGTCGGACACGCTGAAATCGACGCTCACGGTATCAAACTGAGCCGAGGCCATCTGACACGCCAGCGTTCGCTTCCAGATCATTTCGTACAGGCGGAACTGGTCGGCCGTGAGAAAAGCGCGCATGGCGTCCGGTGTGCGCGTGATCGAAGTCGGACGCACCGCTTCGTGCGCCTCCTGCGCATTACGCGATTTGTTACGGTAGTAGACCGGCCCTTCGGGCAGATATCCGGCATCGAAACGCGACTGGATGTACTGGCGAATCTCGATAATCGCTTCGGCGGCCAGGTGAACCGAATCCGTACGCATGTAGGTAATCAGCCCCGTAGCCCCACTGCCAATGTCGATCCCCTCGTACAACTGTTGCGCCGTGCGCATGGCCCGGTCAGTGGTCATACCAAGCTTGCGCACGGCTTCCTGTTGCAAGGTGGAAGTGGTAAACGGTGGCGCCGCATGCCGCGATTTGCGTTTGCGTTCGATATGCGTCACGCGGGCACTGTCCTGCGTGGCCAGTTCGTCGAGCACGGCCTGCTGGCTGACCATGTCAGGCAGACTGAATTGTTCCAGCCGCGTGCCATGCCATTGCACCAGACGCGCAGCGAACGCCTGTCGCCCCTTGTGGCTGTCGAAATGGATCGTCCAGTACTCCTGGGCGACGAAACGTTCGATTTCCGCCTCGCGCTCGACGATCAGGCGCAGCGCCGGGCTCTGCACCCGACCGGCCGACAGCCCCGGGCTGATCTTGCGCCACAGCAGCGGCGACAGGTTGAAGCCCACCAGATAATCCAGTGCGCGCCGCGCCTGCTGGGCATCAACCAGTGGCATCGACACCTGGCGCGGATGCTCGACCGCCTGACGGATGGCGCTGGCAGTGATCTCGTGAAACTCGATGCGCTGCAGCGGAATGCGTGGCAGCAGTTGTTCTTCGCGCAGGATCTCCGACAGATGCCATGCAATCGCCTCGCCTTCGCGGTCCGGGTCAGTGGCGAGCAGGATGCGGTCGGCCTTGCGCGCCGCCTTGAGGATGCTCGCCACATGGCGTTCATTGCGCTCGATGATCTGGTATTTCATGGCGAAATGCTGCTCGGGATCAACGGCCCCGGTTTTCGGCACCAGATCGCGCACGTGGCCATAGCTGGCCAGGATCTCGTACTCGTCCCCCAGATACTTTTTCAGCGTCTTCGCTTTGGAGGGAGATTCCACAATGACAAGCGCAGACATCGCTCTTCCTCAATGCAGGGTGGGCGCTGCGTTCTGATTGAACAGCATGTCTTCGAGCAACAGGAAGTTCTGGTCGGGATGATGGCTCCACAGGACCACCAGCGTGATCCAGCGAATCTTTTCAGCGATGTTGTCATCCTCGTCGAGCGCCATGACACGATCGATGATCCATTCCCGCTGCAGATCGTCGATGATGCCCGACTGCTGCAGGAACAACAGGAAGCTCTGTTCTTCGACACCGAGCCGCAACTGCTCGTCGCTGCTGAAACAGCGCAGCGCATCGCGCCCGCCGGCCAGACTGGAAGGATAGTCGTCTCCGTGAATCCCGTCGAGTTCGCCCAGCCAGTCGAGCACCTGCTCGATCTCGCTCAGCTGAAAACCGGCAGCATTGAGCTTGATGGCCAGCGTATCCCGATCGGGTGTCGACTCGATCTGCGGGTAATTTTCGAACAGGTATAACAGGATATCGAACATCTTCGTCCATCAGGAAACGCGTTGGTATAGTCCACCGGGCAGACAGGCCACCTGTCCGGCAAGTTCTCTTTCCAACAGCATGGCGGAAACTGTTTGCGCCGTCAACCCGCTGCGTTCTATCAGCACATCGATCGCCACCGGTGCATGACCCATGGCCTGCCACAACACATCATCGCCGTCGACACCGGCGTGTGCTGTCGTCTCTCGTGCTGCAGGCGCCGTGGCCATATCACCCCAGCGCAACTCTTCGAGAATGTCGCGCGCGGCTTCGACCAGCCGTGCTCCCTGACGGATCAGGGCATGCCCGCCACGCGACAGCGGCGAATGTATCGAACCGGGCAACGCGAACACCTCGCGCCCCTGTTCGGCCGCCAGCCGTGCTGTAATCAGCGAACCACTGTTGAGCGTCGCTTCCACCACCAGGCAGCCGAGGCTCAACCCGCTCAGGATTCGGTTGCGCCGGGGGAAATTGGCTGCATGTGGTGGTGTTCCGGGCGAAAATTCGCTGATGATTGATGCTTCTTCGGCGATGCGGCGCGCAAGCAACCGGTTGCTTGCCGGATAAACCATGTCCGGTCCGGTACCGATCACCGCCAATGTGGCGCCGCGTCCAGCCAGGCCGCCGCGGTGGGCCGCAGCATCAATGCCAAGCGCCAGTCCGCTCACGATCAGCAGGCCGGCGTCAGACAGTTCGCGCGCAAACGCCTCGGCATCGCGCACACCCTGTGCGCTGGCGTTGCGACTGCCCACCACCGCCAGTGCTGCGCGCGCCGGCAGGTCGCGCCGGCCGTTGACGAACAGCATGACGGGCGGATCGGGAATTTGCAGCAACAGGGGAGGGTAATCGGCATCGGCCAGTGTGACCAGATGGTGGTCCGGATGCTCGAGCCAGCGCCGCGAAGCATCGATGCGCGCCTCGACGACGCCGTTGGCGATATCACGCGCGACCGCCTCGGTTGCTACCGTGGCCAGCAGGGCATACGGCATGGCATAAATGGCCTGCGGACCGCCGAAGCGTGCCAGCAGCCTGCGCATGCCGACACTGCCCAGTCCCGGCACCTGACCCAGCGCGAGCCAGGCGTCGCGTTCCGCGGCTGCGAGCCCGGAATCAGGGGTTGCGCACAATGTCGAGCGCGCTTACCGAATGCGTCGAATCCATGATCAGCGCGTACGCCAGCTTGTCATAGACCCGATACACCATGCACAGCGCGCTGCGCGTCTCTGGCATGGTCATGCCGGCCACCGCACCAGGGCCATGCCGGTAAATCGCCAGCACGTCGCCCTGTTCGAGCCCGTCGGCACGTCCCTTGTTGATGACGATACTGTTGAACCGACCGGCCTCGCTCATCACTCCGATGGTCGACACGATCAGGCCATCGATTTTCTGGTCCGGGGCATGCGGCACATAGTTGAACGTATAGGTTTCGCGCGCCGGCCACGGCACGAGGCGATCGCCATCCTCGACTTCCTTGGCAGACGACACGATCAGCACGCGTTGCGGCTGACCCGGCGTGACGGTGCGCCCTTCGCCCAGGTAATCCGCGCCATAACCGAGCACACGCTTGCCCTTGGCGTCAGCGGGATCGATGATCGGTGCGCCTGGCGTCACGATCTTCCAGCGCGACCGCGCCTCGCCCTCACCCGTGGCAAACACTTCGTCACCAGCACCGACATCTATATGGGCGCTTTCGAATTCGACGATCCTGGGCAGATCATGCATTTCTGCCTCATCCATCACCACCGGCTGGCTGGCAAACGCATGGATGGCACTGGCCGGCAGCGGCGGAATGCCACCGTTGTCGTCGAGCGACTCGCCGCGCACCGAAGGCGACAGATGCACCGTAGGCACGGCGTCAGGACTCTGTTCCAGCGAGAGGCGCGGCTGGCCGTTGACCCATTGCAGCACAATCACATTGCCGGGATAGATCCAGTGCGGATTGTGAATCTCCTCACGGTTCATCCCCCATATTTGCGGCCATTTCCATGGATCCTTGAGGAAATGTGCGGAAATTCCCCACAGGGTGTCCCCCTTGACCACGACATAACGCTGGGGCGCATTATCCTGCAGGCGCAGATCATCGGCGTGTGCGGCAACCGCCACCCATCCGGCAAGAAACAGAGAAACAATGACGGCCTTCATGCAACTCCCTCGCTACTGGTATGGGCAGGCTGGCGAAACGGGTGATACCATTGTACCCTCGACATACGGATGCAACATTCGTATTACCAACCGAAATCGACAGTTGCTGTGGATTTTGCATGTAATTGTTTATGTAGGCAAGTGGTTATGGCTAAATTGACGATTTTGCGCTATCCGGATCCGCGCCTGTACACGCGCGCCAAACCGGTTGCGGCCGTGAACGGACGTATCCGGACACTGGCAGCCGACATGGCAGAAACCATGTACGCCGCCCCGGGCATCGGGCTGGCGGCCACTCAGGTGGACGAACACATCCAGTTGCTGGTGGTCGACATCAGCGAAACGCAGAATGACCTGCATGTATTCATCAACCCCGAACTGTTATGGACACAGGGCAGCGCCGAACGCGAAGAGGGCTGTCTGTCGGTCCCGGGCATCTACGACAAGGTCACCCGGCCGGAGCGTATTCGCGTGCGCGCGCTCGATCTCGACGGCAAACCGTTCGAACTCGAGGCCGAAGGCGTGCTCGCAGTATGCATCCAGCATGAAATGGATCATCTGCTTGGCAAAGTGTTCGTGCAGTACCTGTCACCGCTCAAGCAGACGCGCATCCGCAACAAGCTGAAGAAACGTTTGCACGAAACCATGTAGGAATGACCATGCGCTTCATTTTTGCCGGCACGCCAGAATTCGCCCGGGTGACGCTGCTGGCACTGCTGCAGGCGGGCCACCACTGCCTTGCCGTACTCACCCAGCCCGACCGGCCTTCGGGGCGCGGCATGAAACTCATGCCCAGTCCGGTCAAACAGGCAGCGACCGGGCTGGGCCTGCCGGTCTGGCAACCGCTTACGTTGCGCGACGCCACAGTGCAAGCCCGGCTTGCCGCGCTGCAGGCCGACGTGATGGTGGTGGCGGCCTACGGCCAGATCCTGCCACAGGCGGTGCTGGATCTGCCGCGCGCAGGCTGCCTCAATATCCACGCCTCGCTGCTGCCACGATGGCGCGGCGCGGCCCCGATCCAGCGCGCCCTCGCCAGCGGCGACGTCGAGACCGGTGTCAGCATCATGCAGATGGACGCCGGGCTGGATACCGGTGCGGTCGGCCTGCTGCGCGCCATCCCCATCGATCCAGGCGACACCGCCGGCACACTGCACGACCGGCTGGCCGCCCTCGGCGCAGCGGCGATCGTCGAAGCGCTGTCGTTGCTGGAACACGGTCGCTGGCGGCCACAGGCGCAAGCCGGGGAGGGCGCCACGTATGCCGCAAAGATCAGTCGGGCCGAAGCGCAACTCGATCTGCGCCAGCCGGCAGAGCAGCTGCAACGCCTCATACGGGCTTTCGACCCCGTGCCGGGCGCCTTCGTGCAACACCACGCCGGACCCCTCAAGATCTGGCAGGCGCAATGCACTGCCGGCCACGGCGAAGCGGGCCGCATCCTGCATGCGGGTGCCGACGGCATCGTGGTCGCCTGCGGCAGCGGCGCCTTGCGCATCACCCGGCTGCAGGCACCGGGCGGCAAGCGGCTCGATGCCGCCCAGTTTCTCGCCGGGCACCCGTTGCACGCGGGCGAATGGCTGGTTCAGCCCGCAGCCGCAGATACCCCGGCCAGCCAGCGCTCCAGCTGATCGAGCAACCCGCTTTCGGCGCGGTCAAACGCTGCCGCGGCTCCCGCAGCATCGTAGCGCGCCAGCGGCGCAGTCTGGGTAAATTCGGCTCGGGCAAGCAACCGGTGCGAAGCCACGTCGTACAGTTCAGCGCGCACACGAATCACCGCCTGTCCCGGCTGCGCGCGGGCATCGTGGTAAAACGCCAGCAAGGTGGTCGTCAGCCGGCGCTGCGCGCTACCGTCCCCCGAACCATCGAGCACAGTCGCATACAATTGACTGGCCGCCAGACGGGCAAACAGCAGATCGCTCATGCGCGTGCTCGGCAGTTCGCTCCACTGGGCATAGCGGTAGTGTCCACGCACGCCGGGCGCGCGGCTGAACACCAGGTCCGGATTGTCGTCATAGCTGTTGGAGCGGGTGGCCTGCACACGCAGCACTTCGGGCCGGGTTGCATGTGGCGCCAGCACGCCCGGCATCCGGTCTTCCAGCACATACACCTGGTGCACCCCATCACCCAGACTGGCACAGGCCGCCAGCAGCAATACGCTCAGCAGCAACAATGTTCTGCTCATGTCATTCTCCCGGCGCGGTCTCGTCGCGCCCCGTGCCAAAAATCAGCGAACCCGGATTGGACAACCGCCGGGAGGTGCCCGTGAGCGCCGTTTCACCCTGATGCACATCGCCGCCGATCTGGTTGAGCCGGTAATCGGCGGTATCGGTCAACCGCTGCAGCTCGCGCGACAGAATCACCGACTGCTGCTGCAAGGTATCCAGCGCCTGCCCGGCCTGTACCAGCGTGTGACTGGTCTGGTGCGTCAGCAGCTTCAGATCGCTGCGGGTCTCGTCACTGGTCACCCCGACATCATCGGCCATGTGCGTCAGGGAATCGGCGGCCGCACGAAAACTGCCAAGAGTGTCATCCAGTTCCCGGCTGTGGCGGGCCAGCTGCGCCGACACCTGTTGCAGGTTATCCAGCGTATGTGCCAGCGCATCGCGGTTGCGTTGATCGAGCACCTGATTCAGGTTATCGATCAGTTCGGCCGTCTTGTCGCTCATCTGGGTCAGATTGGTGGTCACGCGTTCCAGGTCCGAACTGCCCTCGGCAATCACCGGCCAGGGCGGGGTTGCCCTGCCGGGCATCAGCGGACTGTCGGAATGCGGATTGTCGATCTCGATCGACGCCAGTCCGGTGACGATATTGCGCTGTACCGTGGCATGGCTGTCGGCATGAATCGGCGTCCCCGGCTCGATCTTGATGTTGACCCGAACGGCTTCGCGGTTGCCGGGAACAAACGCATAGTCCATGACTTCGCCCACCTTGATGCCGCGAAGTTTGACCGGACTGCTCGGGTCCAGCCCGTCGAGAGATTCCTTGCTGAAATAAACCGTGTAATGCTGGTAGGCGATGCGCTCGCCACCGGCCAGCCAGACAAGGCTGGCAAGCAGCGCCAGGCTGATCGCAACGATCACGCTGCCAACCAGAATGTATCTCGCTTCGTTTTCCATGTTCGGCCTCAGGAGAGCTGGGTTGATGGAGTTGCCGGTGCGACCTCCGGCGTCCGGCTGGAAAAATAGGCGTGCAGCCACGGATCATCCAGCGCACGGATCTGATCCAGCGTCCCCGATCCCAGCACCTTGCCCTGTGCCAGCACGATGATGCGGTCGGCGATCGACAGCAGGGTGTCCAGATCATGCGTCACCAGCAGCACCGTCAGGCCGAGATTGTCACACAGGGTGCGCAACAACCGATCGAACGCGCGCGCGGACACCGGATCGAGCCCCGACGTCGGTTCGTCAAGAAACAGCAGCTCGGGATCGAGCGCCAGTGCACGCGCCAGGGCAACACGCTTGCGCATGCCACCGGACAATTCGTCCGGCATCTTGCACGCGGCATCAGGCGGCAAGCCGACCATCGCCAGCTTGAGTCGCGCCAGCTGCAGGCAATCGCTGCGCGGCAGTCGGGTATGCTCGATCAGCGGCGTGGCCACATTCTGTTCGACGGTCAACGAGGAAAACAGCGCGCCATCCTGAAACAGCATGCCATAACGGCGACGCATGGCGTTGAGCGCGTCGCTGTCGACTGCCCAGACGTTGCCGCCAAACAGCATGGCCTCACCGGCCGTCGGGCGCAACAGGCCACACAATACGCGCAACAGCACCGATTTACCCGTACCGCTGCCGCCAATCAGTGCCGCAATCTCGCCACGCCGCACCGACAGGCTCACGCCCCGGTGGATGTACTGACCGCCCAGCCGGGTCTCGACTGCGCGCGTTTCAACCAGCACCTCCTCGCCGGCGTGCCACATGCTCAGATCCCCAGCTCAACCAGCGTGACCGCGATCACCGCATTGAGCAGGATCACCGCCACGATGCTCTGCACCACGGTCGAAGTCGTGGACAGGCCGATGCTGCGCGCGTTGCGCCGCACCCGCAGGCCGGTCTGGCTGGCGATGAGGCCGATGAACAGGGCGAATACCGGCGCCTTGCCCAGCCCGACGACCACGGTGGCCGTATCCAGCGCGCTGACCATGCGGTTGACGAACGCTGCCGGCGCGATATCGAGCTGCTTGTCGGCCACCAGCATGCTGCCGCCGATGCCGGCGAGATCGCCAATAAACACCAGCAACGGCAGCGCCATGACCAGTGCCAGCAGACGCGGAATGATGAGCACGCCCCACGGCGACAGGCCAAGCACGCTGATGGCGTCGATCTCGTCATCGAACTTCATGGTGCCCAGTTGCGCGGTGATTGCCGAACCCGAACGGCCGGCGATCAGGATCGCCACCAGGATGGGTGAGAGTTCGCGGCAGATGGCCAGCGTCGTGCCATCGACCACATACAGATTGGCGCCGTATTGCAGCGCCTGCCGGCCCAGCAGGTACGCAAACACCACACCGAGCAGGAACATCATCATCACCACCAGCACGATGGCCTGCACGAATATCGCATCGACCTGAGCGGTGAACTCCTTGATGCGGAACTGCTGCGGGTGGCGTATCAGACCGACGCATTCCGCACCCACGCGACCGACCAGCGACAATGCCGCGCCGACGTATTCCGCCAGCCGGTGCGCGGCAGCGCCGATCTGCACCACCCAGTTGCTGGCGGGCGGCCGCATGCGTTCACTGGGGGTGAGGTTTTGTCGCACCAGTTCGAGAATGGCACGCGCCGCCGGATGAAAATTGACCGGAACGATGGCGTCCGCCGTCACCCCTGCGGCCGCAAGGGTGCGCAACAGCATCCACGCGCCACTCGGATCAAGCCGTTCAATGCCATCGCCATCGAGTTCCACGGATTGGGGCAGGGGCTGCGGCTGCCACAACGGGCGACGGTCCATGCGCACCAGCCGCCAGTCGCCGCTGGCGATAACCCGCGCCGGACCCGCCGAATGATCGAGCCGCAGCGTGGGTGGATTCACCGCGGCACCCGCTCGAACCGGTAGACCGCGAGACTGCCGGCCAGATTGGGCAGCCAGCGCACCCGCCGACCGCCAGTCATCACCACCTGTTCCAGAATATGGATGCCGAGCCTTGCGCACAGTGTCTCGAAATCTTCCATGGTGCACAGGTGCACGTTCGGCGTGTCATACCATTGATAGGGAATGTCCGCCGATACCGGCATGTGGCCACGCAGTACCTGCCAGCGGTTCTTCCAGTAACCGAAATTGGGAAAGGTGACGATGCCTTCACGGCCGATACGCAGCATTTCGCGCAGGATCGCCTCGGTGCCGCGCACGGCCTGCAGCGTTTGTGACAACACCACATAATCAAAGCTGTCGGCAGCGAATTCGGCCAGGCCGCCTTCCAGATCGCGCTGGATCACGTTGACGCCGTTGCGGATACAGCCCAGCACGCGCTCGGGAGCAATCTCCACGCCATAACCACGCACGCCGCGCTGTTCGTGCAGGCTGCGCAGCAGCTCTCCGTTGCCGCACCCCAGGTCCAGCACCTGCGAACCGGGGCGGATCCAACCGGCAATGGTCTGGAAGTCCTGTCTCATCTCACACGTCTATCCTGTCCATGTAGGCTCGCACCAGTGCATGGTAATGCGCATCCGGCATGAGAAACGCGTCATGCCCGTGCGCCGAATCGATTTCGGCGTAACTGACATTGCGCCCGTTATCCAGCAACGCATGCACGATCTCGCGTGAGCGTTGTGGTGCAAAGCGCCAGTCGGTCGTGAACGAAATCACCAGAAAGTCGGCCACAGCGGCGGTCAGCGCCCGGCTCAGGTCGCCCCCGCCCAGGCGATGCGCGGGGTCGAAATAGTCGAGCGCGCGCGTCATGAGCAAATAGGTGTTGGCGTCGAACGAATCCGCAAACTTGTCGCCCTGGTAGCGCAGGTAGGATTCGATCTCGAATTCGACGTCATAGCCATAGGAAAACGCGCCATTGCGCAGAATACGGCCGAATTTGCTGCCCATCACGTCGTCGGACAGGTAGGTGATGTGCCCCAGCATGCGCGCCAGCCGCAGTCCGCGCCTTGGCGTCACCTGCCGGGCGTAATAGTCACCGCCATGAAAATCCGGATCGGTCACGATCGCCTGACGGGCGACATCGTTGAAGGCAATATTCTGCGCAGTCAATCGCGGAGCGGCAGCAATCACAAGGCAATGGCGCAGTCGCCCCGGATGGCTGATGCTCCATTGCAGCGCCTGCATGCCACCCAGCGAACCACCCATCACTGCCGCAAACTGGCTGATGCCCAGGCGGTCGGCCAGCCGTGCCTGCACCGCCACCCAGTCCTCGACCGTCACCAGCGGAAAGCGCGAACCCCATGGCTGTCCAGTGACAGGGTCAATCGACGCAGGGCCGGTCGAACCGTGGCAGCCGCCGGGATTGTTGACGCCGATCACGCAGAATTTGCGCGTATCGACCGGTTTGCCCGGACCGATCAGATTGTCCCACCAGCCAGGTTTTTTGTCCGCAGGACTGTGATAACCCGCGATGTGATGATTGCCGGACAGCGCATGACACACCAGGATGGCATTACTGGCCCGGGCATTGAGTTCGCCGTGCATTTCATAGACCAGTTCGTAGGCAGGCAACTGCGCACCGGACTGCAATGACAGCGGTGTGTCGAATCGGGCGGTTTGCGGCGTGACCAGACTGGCGGGGTCGATGACAACGGTCATATGCACGGTCTCATGACGCGATCAGTCCTCGAACCGCACGGTGCCGCCACCTTGTGCGGCCACCATGTGCGCCAGGCTGGCAAACAGTTCGCTGCCATCGCGCGTGTTGCGCCAGGCGCGACCATCATGGCGATAGTGAAATCCGCCCGAGCGCGCGGCCACCCAGATCTCATGCATGGCCGGCTGGCGGTTGACGATGATCTTTCCGTCGGGGCATTCGATCTCCAGCACATTGCCGGCTGCCAGTTCGAAATCGACATCGCCTTCGGCCAGTTCGAGCGCGCCTTCCAGCCGCCGGAACGCTTCCTCGGTGAGCTGGTTAAATTCGGTTTCTGTCATGATAGACTGCGTTCGTCAAATCAAAAGTGATCAAGGATAGCCCCATGCCTTCCATTCTTCGCCTGCTCATGATGCTTTTCCTGATGCTGTTGCTGCACGGCTGCGGAACCCAGGGTCCGCTGTATCTTCCCCAAAATCCCGCCCAAACGCAAGAGAATCAGCCATGACACCACCCGATCTGTCCCCGTTTGACCCCGCCCGCCTGGAAGCCATCGCCGAGCGCTGGGACACACCCTGTTACGTCTATCACGAAGGTCTGCTGCGAAACACCTTCCAGGCATTCAGCAGCGCGCTCGAAGGTCGGCCACACCGCCTGTGCTATGCAGTCAAGGCCAATTCGTCGCTCGCCATCCTGAGTCTGTTCGCTCGCATGGGCGCCGGTTTCGACATCGTCTCCGGCGGGGAGCTGCAACGTGTGCTGGCGGCGGGCGGCGATGCCGGATCCGTGGTGTTTTCCGGCGTCGGCAAGCGTGCCGACGAAATCCGTCTGGCGCTGCAGGCCGGCATCCTCTGCTTCAACGTGGAATCGGAAGCCGAGCTGCTGCGCATCGACCGCATCGCAAACGAAATGGGGCTGCGCGCTCCGGTCAGTCTGCGTGTCAACCCGGATGTCGATGCCGGCACCCATCCTTACATTTCCACCGGACTCAAGACCAGCAAGTTCGGCATCGCCTATGACGATGCGCTGCGCCTGTACCAGCGCGCGGCCAGCCTGTCAGGGGTCCGCGTCGTTGGTATCGATTGCCATATCGGTTCGCAGATCACTGAAATCACCCCATTCATCGATGCGCTCGACCGCATCCTGCTGCTGGTCGACATGCTGACGAGTGTTGGTATTATGCTACACCATATTGACCTGGGCGGGGGACTTGGCATACGGTACCACGACGAAAGCCCTCCTGCGATCGGTGATTATGTACACGCCATTCGCAGCAGGCTGGACGGGAGACCGCAGCATGTGCTGCTGGAACCCGGGCGCGCTCTGGTCGGAAACGCCGGGTTGCTGCTGACCCGGGTCGAGTACCTCAAGGCCGGAGAGGAACGCAATTTTGCCATTGTGGACGCCGCCATGAACGATCTGATGCGACCCGCGCTGTACGATGCCTGGCACGAGATCGTGCCGGTGCGGCCGCGCACGGCGGGGCGGATCAACTGGGAAGTCGTCGGGCCCGTGTGCGAAACCGGCGATTTTATCGGTCACGAACGCGCACTTGCGCTACAAGAGGGCGACCTGCTCGCGATACTGTCGGCTGGGGCCTATGGTATGTCGATGAGCTCGAATTACAATAGCCGGCCGCGCGCAGCCGAGGTATTGCTGCGCGACAATGGAGAAAACTGGCTGATGCGTGAACGCGAACGCATCACCATGCTGTATGCGAACGAACATATCCCGGATTAAATGGTTTTTTCGGTTGATGTGAGAAAAAACTTATATTTGAATCCGATTATATTGGTTCGTACAATGACCAATCGTGAACGCGCAGGCAGTCTGCGCGACGAAGCAAGGGAGGTGTCACATGAGTGTCTTGCATAAAAAAGCAACAGGCAGCATCGGGTCGCAACCGCGCGGAAGGGGATCCCGTCTCGGGTTCGACCGTGCGGACACCCAGATCACAACCATGCGCTGGATGACGGCCGGACTGCTGGCGGCATCGAGCCTCGCCGTATCGCTCGACGCGTCGGCCACGCCAATTTTTGCCCGTCAGACCGGACAGAACTGTATGGCTTGCCACGCCGGCGGCCAATTCCCTGAACTGACGCCCTATGGCCGTCTGTTCAAGCTGACCGGCTTCACGCTCGGCAAGCGCACACCGATCCCGCTGGCAGTAATGGGCGTATTCGGTTCAACGACAGTTGGCCCGGCACAAACCCCGGCTCCCAGTTCTCCCGGACACACCGCAACCGATGGCACACCGACGTTCTACACCGGCAGCATCTTTGCTGGCGGCAAAATCACCGACAACATCGGTATGCTGGCGCAATACACCTGGGGCAACTATAACGGCAGCAATGGCGCCTCTTTTGGTGGTGGCTCCGACAACACCGACATCCGCTATGCCAACCGCGTCATCAGCAACAACAACGACATCATCTACGGCGTCTCGCTCAACAACAACCCGGGCGTGGAAGATGTGTGGAACAGCTCGCAGACCTGGGGCTACGGCGTCGTGCCGGGCAGTACCGGATCGCCAGCCGGCTACACCATCCTCGACGGCGGGCTTGCCGCCCAGGCTGTCGGTGCTGACGCCTACCTGTACTGGAACAAGGCCATCTACGCCGAAGTGGGCGCCTACCGTACCGGCAACGGCGTGTTCTCCTTCCTGACGCAAAACAATGGTGGTCAGGCTTATCTGGCCAACACCAGCCCGTACGTCCGTCTGGCCTACACCCACGAGTGGGGCGCGCAAAACATCGAAGTCGGTTATACCTTCTTTGACGCCGACGTTTTCGAAGGAACGGACACCTTAGGCAACACCTACACCAATTCGGGTCCATATGACGAGCACCGCGACAATGCGTTCGACTTCCAGTACCAGTATCTGCTCGATCCGCATACCGTCACCTTCGAGTTTTCGCGCATCAACGAAGTGATCAACCCGAACGGTGCTGGCGCAGTCAACTTCACCGGCGCTCTGGGCCAGGGTCAGGTCAACGAAACCAAGGCCAAAGTCTCCTACACCTACAAGGCCCGTTACGGCGCAGCGCTCGGTTACTACAACTTCTCCTCCAATGCAGCATTCGCCGGTTATCAGGCAAACGCAGGAACCACGGCGACCGATTACTTTGGTGATGGCACCGTAACCGCCTTCGTGCCGGAAATCTTCTTCATTCCGGTACAGAATGTCCGCATTGGCCTGCAGTACACCATGTACACGCAGATTCCGACCCAGACGGCCGCCAACCAGACCTTCACGGGGGCCAACGCCAACGGACAGCCGTGGAACTCCAGCGATTTCAACGAGGCATTCCTGTATGTCTGGGCGGCCTACTGATCGCGGCTTGCAACGTCCCAACGGATGGACACGCCCGGCGGGCGTGTCCGAACCTGAACAAAGCAGTGGAGAAGTTCAATGAAAAAGATCACCCTGAGCCTGGCTCTCGCGCTGACCGCACTGGCTAGCGGCTGCGCCAACCTGGAACACTCGCGCGATGTTGCCAATCCCGCCGTAACGGGCAAGGTCATGGCCGAACAGACCTGCTCGATGTGCCACGGTGTCGACGGCAATTCGATCAACCCGACGTTCCCCAAGCTGGCCGGTCAGCAAAAGGAATACCTGTCTGACGAGCTGAAGTTCTTTCGCAGCCACAACCGCAGTGACCCGGCCGGTTCCGAATACATGTGGGGCATCAGCCGCCACCTGACCGACCAGCAGATCGCGCAGCTCGCCGACTACTATGCGGCGCAGAAGCGCATTCCGCAACCTTCGACCAACGTACCGCTGGAAGAGCTGGGCAAGAATATCTTCCTGAACGGCATTCAGGATGGGGCGCGCACGGTTCCGGCCTGCCAGACCTGTCACGGTGCGGATGCCCATGGCCATGGCGTCTTCCCTTACATTGCCGGCCAGCATGCTGACTATATCCGCAAGCAGCTCGACATCTTCAAGGAAACCGAAGAACGCGACGAAAAAGTGGGCGAAATGATGAAGAACGAAACCCATGACCTGTCGTCCGAGGAAATGAAGGCGGTTGCGGCCTACATCGCCACCATGCCCTGAGCCATATTAAAAGCAAGCTCCCGGTAACAACCCCATTCGCGGGCATCCTCAGGATGCCCGTTTTCTTTTTGCGGTACAATGACCGCTTTCCAACGCACGACGCAAACCGATGAGCATCCAGTGGTTCCCCGGGCACATGACCGCGGCACGCAAGAAAGCGGCCGAGACCATGGCCCGTACCGACGTGGTGATCGAGGTGCTCGACGCCCGCCTGCCCGAAGCCAGCACCAACCCGATGATCGGCGAACTGCGCCGGTTCCGCCAGCGTCCGTGTCTGAAGATCCTCAACAAGGCCGATCTGGCCGACCCGCTCGCCACGCGCGCCTGGCTCGACCGCTACGACCGTCAGCCCGGGGTCACCGCCGTGGCGCTGTCATGCAAGACACCGGCCGATGTGGCACGCATCCCCAAACTGTGCCTGAAGCTGGCGCCTGGCCGCGGCATCCCCAGCAAACCGCTGCGCATGATGATCATGGGCATTCCCAACGTCGGCAAGTCCACGTTGATGAACGCACTGCTGCGCCGACGTGTGGCCGCTGTCGGCGACGAGCCGGCCGTGACCAAGAGCCAGCAGCGGCTCGAACTCAACGACCATATGGTACTGGTGGACACGCCCGGCATGATGTGGCCGCGCATCGAATTTCCGTCCGATGGCCTGATGCTGGCAGCAAGCCATGCCATCGGCCGCAATGCACTGTACGAAGACGAGGTAGCGCAGTTTCTCGCCGACGTATTGCGCGAACGCTACCCCGAATTGCTCGCGCAGCGCTATGGCATCAATGTCGCCACACTGGATGCCCCGGCAATCATCGACGCCATCGCGCGCAAGCGCGGCTATCGCGTGCGCGGCGGCGAACTCGATCAGGAAAAGGCAGCCATGACGCTGCTGCAGGATTACCGCAGTGGCGCGCTCGGACGCATCAGCCTCGAAACGCCTGACAGCCGCGCGCGCATGGTCAGCGATGCCCGAGCTGCAGCACAGGCGATGGCTGATGCAGCCGCAGCGGCAGACGAACCGCCGGTGGCGTCAGCCGACTGACGGCGGCAGGCCGAGCCGGCGCCAGATCTCCAGCGTTGCCGATGCCTGGTTCATGGTGTAGATGTGCAGGCCGGGCGCGCCATGATCCAGCAGACGCTGGCACATGGCGGTCACCAGATCGAGGCCAAACGCACGGATCGAATCGATGTCATCCTGCCAGCCTTCGAGCTTCTTGCGCACCCAGCGCGGAATTTCTGCCCCGCATGCGTCGGAAAACCGCGCCAGCTGGGCAAAATTGTTGATCGGCATGATGCCGGGCACCACCGGCACGGAAATACCGGCCTTGCCGCAATCGTCGACAAAGGCGAAATAGGCATCGGCATTGAAAAAATACTGCGTGATGGCCAGGTTGGCGCCGGCATCGATCTTGGTCTTGAAATGCAGCAGATCCTCAGCCGCGCTGCGTGCCTGCGGGTGCACTTCGGGATAGGCGGCCACGGCAATGTCGAACCAGGCCCCCGTCTCGGCACGGATGAATGCCACCAGATCGCTGGCATACCGGAATTCACCGATGCCTGCCATGCCTGACGGCAGGTCGCCACGCAAGGCGACGATATGGCGAATACCGTGCTCACGATATTGCGCCAGCACCTCGCGGATGCTGTCGCGCGTGGCACCGATACAGGACAGGTGCGGTGCGGCGGTCAGACCGGCTGCACGAATGTCCAGCACCGCCGCCAGCGAGGGCTCGCGCGTCGATCCCCCCGCACCATAGGTCACGGAGAAGAACCGTGGCTCCAGCACGGCCAGTTGGTCACGCACCTCGCGCAAGCGTTCAAAACCTTCCGCCGTCTTGGGCGGAAAAAACTCGAAACTCGACCACATGCGACTGCCCCCCGTGACCATCAATAGCGGTAATGTGCCGGCTTGTACGGTCCGTTGCGCTCCACGCCCAGATACGCCGCCTGCTGGTCGGTCAGTTCGGTCAGTTCGACGTTGAGCGTCTTGAGCTGGAGGCGGGCCACTTTCTCGTCGAGCTGCTTCGGCAGTGTATACACGCCCACCGGGTAATGCCCACTGCGGGTAAACAATTCGATCTGCGCCAGCGTCTGGTTGGCAAACGACGAACTCATGACATAGGATGGATGGCCGGTGGCGCAACCGAGATTCACCAGCCGCCCGCGCGCCAGCAAAATGATGCGCTTGCCGTCAGGGAAGATCACATGATCGACCTGCGGCTTGATCTCTTCCCACGGGTAGCGTTCAAGACTGGCGACGTCGATTTCGTTGTCGAAGTGGCCGATGTTGCACACGATGGCCTGGTGTTTCATGCGCTGCATGTGCTCGTGGGTAATGACATGGTAATTGCCGGTAGCGGTGACGAAAATGTCCGCCTTGTCTGCGGCGTAGTCCATCGTCACCACACGGTAACCTTCCATGGCCGCCTGCAGCGCACAGATGGGATCGATCTCGGTGACCCACACCTGCGCAGACAGCGCGCGCAAGGCCTGGGCAGACCCCTTGCCCACATCGCCGAAACCGCACACCAGCGCGATCTTGCCCGCCACCATCACGTCAGTGGCCCGCTTGATGCCATCGACCAGCGATTCGCGGCATCCATAAAGGTTGTCGAACTTGGATTTGGTCACCGAATCGTTGACATTGATCGCCGGTACGCGCAATTCGCCACGCTCATGCATCTGGTAGAGCCGGTGCACGCCGGTAGTGGTTTCCTCGGTCACACCGCGGATGTGCGACAGCCGGGTCGAATACCAGCCCGGCTGGTCCGCCAGCCGTTTGCGGATCGCGGCAAACAGCGCGCGCTCTTCCTCGCTGGCCGGATTGTCCAGCACCGAAGGATCCTGCTCGGCGCGACTGCCGAGATGCAGCAGCAGCGTGGCGTCGCCGCCGTCATCGAGAATCATGTTGGAAAAACCGCCATCCGGCCATTCGAAAATACGGTGGGTGTATTCCCAGTAGTCCTCCACCGATTCGCCCTTGACGGCAAACACCGGCGTGCCGGTGGCGGCAATCGCCGCCGCCGCATGATCCTGGGTGGAATAGATGTTGCACGAGGCCCAGCGCACGTTCGCGCCCAGCGCCTGCAATGTTTCGATCAGCACACCGGTCTGGATGGTCATGTGCAGACTGCCGGAAATGCGCGCGCCCTGCAGCGGCCGGGTGGTGGAATATTCTTCGCGGATGGCCATCAGGCCGGGCATTTCGGTTTCGGCAATCGCCAGTTCGCGGCGACCCCAGCCGGCCAGCGCCAGATCAGCAACCACGTACTCGGGGGAAGGGGAAGATTTGGCGTGCATCACGCTCTCCTTTCTTGAATGGCAAAAAAAGACAAACGTGAGCGCCGTTGCACATCCATGGCCGAGCCTGGCAGGGGAATCCCCCCGTCGCAACGCTCCTCGAACCAGAGACGCATTCTAGCCAAAGCAGGCAGAAAAGTATATCCACCAGCCAGCGCTTCCGTACCTCGCACCATGACCGCCGCCGACAGGCCGAATGAGCATGCTCTGCGACGGCCGCTGTCCGCAAGCCCGGTGCCCCTCCGTTACCGCCAGAGCGCATGCATCGCCTGATCCGCCACCCGAAGCTGCAACATCGTGGATAACAGGCGTACACTGACCTCCGGGACAACCATGCTGCAAGGAGAACGACATCATGTTCGAATGCAATCAAGGCTGGATGTATGGCGGCGGGTGGATGCTGTTTGGCTGGCTATGGATGGTGTTGCTGATGCTGGCACCCGTACTGCTGGTCGCCGCGCTGGTCAAATACGTGTTTGGCGGGTGGCAGGTGAAGACGCAGACCAGACGTGCGGCGCTGGACATCCTGAATGAGGTCTATGCGCGCGGCGGAATGTCGCGTGAGGAATACCTGCAAAAACGCGACGATCTGCGGGAAAAGCCGTAGCACACCCGTTGCAGCCCGCCTCAGCGAACCGGTCAGACGGGCATGCGCGCATGCGCGACTTTCGCCAGCGCAATCGAATCGAGACGCGCCTGCTCGGAATCGGCACGCGAGGTCAGCACCACCGGAACGCTTGCCCCGAGCACGATGCCGGCAAAGCGTGCGCCGGCAAGGTATTCGAGCGCCTTGTACAGGACATTGCCCGACACCAGGTCGGGCATGAGCAGAATGTCGGCCCGGCCGGCAACCGGGCTGACGATGCCCTTGATGGCCGCTGCTTCGGCAGAAATGGCGTTGTCGAACGCCAGCGGGCCATCGACGTGCGCATCGCCGAAGTGGCCGCGATCGGCCATTTTCGCCAGCGCAGCCGCATCAAGCGTGGAAACGATGGCGGGATTGACATCCTCCACCGCCGACAGCACCGCCACATTCGGCCGACGTTCGCCCAGCGCGCGGGCCAGCGCCAGCGCGTTGTGCAGAATGTCAGCCTTGGCCAGCAGATCCGGCGCAATGTTGATGGCGGCATCGGTAATGAGCAGCAATCTGGGATAGCGGGCAAGTTCGGTCACGAATACGTGCGAAATGCGCACCGTACCGTGCAGTTCCCTGACAATGGGATGAAGAAACTCCGCCGTATGCAAATGCCCCTTGATCAGCATGTGCACCCGGCCATGCTTGACTTCCTGCACGGCCAGCAGCGCTGCATGCGCATCATCTTCGGCTTCGAGCACCGGATGACTGCAACCGTGTTCGAGACACAACGGCTCGATCTCGTCACGACGACCGATCAGCAGCGGTTCGATCAGGCCCTCGCGCGCGGCGTGCAGTGCCGCATCGAGCACGTGCCGCTCGCCGGCCGCGACCACGGCGGCAGGCACCGGGGCCAGCGCGCGCGCCTCGGCCTGCAATCCGTCAAAGCTGCGGATCGACGTAAACATGGGCTTACCCTGCGGCGGCGAACTCGTCGAGCGCATGCCGGAGCGGAGTCAGGTACATCAGCGCGGGGCCGCCATGCATCATCACCGCCATGAATCCGGCGCTCATGACCTCATCGCGGGTCGCGCCGGCCTTGAGCGCCTGCTGCACATGCAGCGCAATGCACCATTCGCACTGGGCGCTGATGGCGAGCGCGACGCCGATCAGTTCCTTGGTGCGCAGGTCGAGGGCCTTGCCGCCCTCGGCTTTCTGCATGAACTGAAGGAAAGAACCGGTTTCTTCGGGATATTCGGCGTGCAACTGCTTGAGCAGTGTATCGATTTCGGCCAGCTTTTCAGTCATGGACATGATTGCATCTCCTTGAACAGAACAGGGACTTGCGCCAGCCAGCATGACACGAAACCACAGGCGGCTCAAGCGCCGCCCGCCGAATGGACAGTCCGTCAGTCCAGACCGGCATCGGCGCGCAGCGCCTCCGCCTTGTCAGTGGCCTCCCAGGTGAATTCCGGCTCATCACGGCCGAAATGCCCGTAGCTTGCCGTTCGGGTATAGATCGGCCGTAACAGGCGCAGATGCTGGATGATGGCCTTGGGACGCAGATCGAAATGCTGCGCGATGAGCTCCGTGATGCGCTCGTCGCTGATGCGACCGGTGCCGAAGGTATTGACCATCAGCGACACCGGACGGGCCACGCCGATCGCATAAGCCACCTGCACCAGACAGCGGCGCGCCAGACCGGCAGCCACCACGTTCTTGGCCACATAACGGCCAGCGTAGGCCGCCGAACGGTCGACCTTGCTCGGATCCTTGCCGGAAAAGGCGCCACCACCGTGCGGTGCGGCCCCGCCGTAGGTGTCAACGATGATCTTGCGCCCGGTCAGGCCGGCATCGCCCATCGGGCCACCAATGACGAAACGGCCTGTCGGATTGACCAGGTAACGCACCGCACCTTCCAGCAGTTGCGGCGCAATCGCCGGTCTGATGATCTCCTCGATCACCGCTTCCTCGATCTGCGCATGCGAAACGTCGGGATGGTGCTGGGTGGAGATCACCACAGTATCCACGTGCTTCGGCACGCCATTTTCATAACGCACCGACACCTGGGATTTGGCATCGGGCCGCAGCCAGGCCAGACGCCCATCCCGCCGCAGCTGCGATTGCCGCTCCATGAGGCGGTGCGCAAGGTAGATCGGCAGCGGCATCAGCGCGGGGGTCTCGTCGCAGGCATAACCGAACATCAAGCCCTGGTCGCCGGCGCCCTGGTCGAGATCCAGCCCTTCACCCTCATTCACTCCGCGAGCAATGTCGACGGACTGTTTGCCAAACGTGGTCAGTACGGCACAGGTGCGGTGATCGAAGCCAATCTCGGAGCTGTCGTAACCGATGCGCTGGATGGTGGCGCGCGCGATCTGGTTGTAGTCGATCATGGCATGGGTGGTGATCTCGCCGGCAATCACGACCAGTCCGGTGGTCACCAGCGTCTCGCAAGCTACCCGGGCATGGGCATCCTGGGTTAGAATAGCGTCGAGCACGGCGTCAGAAATCTGGTCGGCGACCTTGTCCGGGTGTCCTTCCGACACCGATTCCGATGTAAAAATATATTCCGTCATCATGCTTGTTGTCCGCTTTCCGAGGCTATGCACATAACAACTGGTCATGCTATCACAAGTCCGGCTCACGGATGAACTATGCGATGACCCTGATTCTGCGACTGCTGGCCCGTCTTCCCCTGCGTTTCTGGCACGCTGTCGGCGCCTGGGCAGGCACACAGGTCTTCCTGCGCAACCGGCGTTACGCCGCGCGCATGCGCGACAATCTGCGCCAGTCGGGACTCGCTGCCGATGCGCCGGCGCTCGATGCACTGGTGCGCGCCAACGCGCGCGAACTGGGCAAGGCTGCGGCGGAGATCATCCCGATCTGGTTCCGTCCTTTTCCGCAAGTGCTCGACCTGGTGGTCGAATGCCGTGGCTGGGAGCACGTCGAGGCCGCACGCGCCAGTGGACACGGCATTCTTGCCATGACGCCGCACCTGGGCTGCTTCGAGATCGTCAGCCTGTATTACGCCGCACGGCTGCCCATGACCGTGATGTATCGCGCACCGCGCCAGCGCTGGGCCGAAGGCTGGATGCGCATGGGTCGCTCGCGCGGTCAGGTCACGCTGGCGACAGCCGACATGCGCGGCGTACGCGCGCTGCTGGCCGCCCTCAAGCGCCGCGAAGCCGTCGGCATCCTGCCCGATCAGGTTGCCAGCAAGGGCGATGGCGCCTGGGCACTGTTCTTCGGCCGGCCGGCTTACACACCGACGCTGCCCATCCGCCTGCACCAGGCCACCGGGGCCGTGCCGCTGCTGATGTTCGGCGAACGCCTGCCAGACGGCCGCGGCTTCCGCATTCACATCCTGCCCCCGGACATGGACCTCTCCGGCGAACGCGAGGGCGCCGCGCGCGCGCTCAATACCGCGCTGGAAGACCTGATCCGCCAGTACCCCACACAATACCTGTGGAGCTATAACCGCTACAAACAGCCTGGCGGCGCCGGTGCGCCAGACCTCCCTCCTGCGCCATGATGTCCCGCTTCGCCATTGCATTGCTCTGGTTGTTCCACTGGCTGCCGCTGGGCGTACAGGCCGTGTTGGGTGCCGCCCTGGGCGATCTGCTCTGGCTGTTCGCAATACGCCGCCGCCGCATCGGCGACACCAACCTGAAACTGTGTTTTCCGCAATGGAACGACCGGCACCGGCGGCGGGTGCTGCGCGCACATTTTCGCGCCGTCACCCGTGCCGCACTCGAACATGGCCTGCTGTGGTGGTCTTCCGCGGAGCGCATCAACCGGCTGATCCGCATCGAGGGGCTGGAGCATTTCCTTGCGCATCAGGGTCAACCGATGATCCTGCTTGCACCGCACTTCGTCGGGCTGGATATGGGAGGCGTCCGCCTGACCACGGAATATGCTCCTTTGGTATCGATGTACAGCCGAATGAAAAACCCCCATTTCGATCAACTGATGCTGCACGCGCGTACCCGCTTCGGCCAATCGCGCCTCGTCTCGCGCCATGACGGCGTACGCCCGCTACTTGCGGAAATGAAACGCGGCCTGGGGTTGTACTACCTGCCCGATCAGGACTTCGGCGCACGCGATGCCGTCTTCGCACCATTTTTCGGCATTCCCGCCGCCACTGTCGATGCCTTGCCGCGCATGGCGCGGCTCACCCGCGCCGTAGTATTGCCCGCCATCACCCGCCAGTTGCCCGGCGGACAGGGCTATGTGATACGATTCTATCCAGCCTGGCCCGACTTTCCCGGCGAAAGCGTGCAAGACGATGTGGCCCGCATGAACCGGTTCATAGAAGAGCGGGTGCGCGAAATGCCAGAGCAGTACTTCTGGCTGCACAAACGCTTCAAGACCCGCCCTCCGGGCGAGCCACCACTCTATTCATGACTGACACAGAACGGCATGACGCTTCAATTCACCAAAATGCACGGCGCGGGTAATGACTTTGTGGTCATCGACGCCATCCGCCAGACTGTGACGCTCGACAGCGCACAGATCCGCCGCATCGCCGACCGGCATTTCGGCGTAGGCTGCGACCAGCTGCTGCTGGTCGCACAGCCGACCATCGCCGGTGCCGATTTTCGCTACCGCATTTTCAATGCCGATGGCGGCGAGGTCGAACAATGCGGCAACGGCGCGCGCTGCTTCATGCGCTTCGTTCACCATCACGGCCTGAGTGACCAGTTGCAGATCCGCGTGCAGACCGCTGCCGGGATCATCGTCCCGCGTCTGGAAGCTGATGGCCGGGTCAGCGTCGACATGGGCGCTCCACGTTTTGCCGCCGAGGACATCCCGTTTCTCGGCGACCAGCCGGCAACCCCGCCGGCAGTCGACCTGGACGTGGGCGGACAGACGCTTGATCTGGGCATCCTGTCGATGGGTAACCCGCACGCCGTATTGCGCGTAAGCGATATCGACAGCGCGCCCGTCGGCGAACTCGGTGCAGCCATCGAACACCACCCGGCCTTTCCCAACCGGGTCAACGCCGGCTTCATGCAGATCATCGACCCGGGCCACATTCGCCTGCGCGTGTTCGAGCGCGGCGCGGGTGAAACCCTGTCCTGTGGCACCGGCGCCTGCGCGGCCGTCGTTGCGGGCATTCGCCGCGGCTGGTTGAGCTCGCCGGTAGACGTGGACACGCGCGGCGGACGCCTCACCATTGCCTGGGAACATGCCACGGCACCGGTCTGGCTCACCGGGCCCACTGCCATCGTATTCGAAGGCGAACTATCGCAAGGAATCTTTCAATGAACACCCCAACCCTCCAGCCCGAGGACGTGGCGCGCTATCTGGCGGCGCACCCGGAATTCTTCGACCAGTTTCCCCATCTGCTCACCGACCTGCGCCTGAGCCACCCGTTTGACGGCCGCGCCATCCCCATCGCCGAACGTCAGATCCTGCAGCTGCGCGACAAAATCGCCCTGCTGGAAAACAAGCTGGCGGAATTCGTGCAGTTTGGCGAAGAAAATGACCGCACCACGCAGAAGCTGCACCTGCTGACCCTCGACCTTGCCGGCGCAGATGACCTGGCCACGCTGCTCGCCATGCTCTATCGCCATCTCGACGAAACCTTCGGCCTGCCGCAAGCCACCGTGCGTCTGTGGCAGCACGATCCCGATCTGGATGAATGCGCCGCATGCAGCGACGCTTTCCGCCAATGGGTCAACGGGCTGGACGCGCCGCAATGCGGCACGGCGCTGCACCCCGAACTGGACGCCTGGACGACGCAGCCCGAAGCCGCGCAATCACACGCCGCAGTTCCGCTACGCCACCGGAACACGGTCGGCGTGCTGGTGCTCACCTCACCCGATGCGCAACGCTTTTATGCCGACATGGGCACGTTGTACCTGCAACGGCTCGGCGAAATCGCTGCCGCTGCCATCGAACGGTTGCAGGACAGCGCACACCACCATGGACAACCTGCACTGGATTGAACGCTGGCTTGACCATCTGGCTGCCGAACGCGGCCTGTCCGGACATACGCTCAACCACTACCGGCATGACGCGCTGTTGCTCGACCACCACAGCCGTGACACTCCGTTCGACACGCTGCACGATCACGACTTGCGCCGCATTCTGGCCAGCCTGCACCAGCAGGGCCTATCGGGCCGCAGCCTGGCGCGAATGCTGTCGGCCTGGCGCAACCTGTTCCGTTTTCTCATGCGCCGACACGGGTTTCCACGCAACCCGTGCGACGGGTTGCGTCCGCCACGCCATCCGCAACCCTTGCCGCACAGTCTGTCGGTCGACCAGACGTTCGCGCTGCTGGAACCGGCGCCACGCGCCGACGACCCGCTGGCCGCGCGCGACCAGGCCATGTTCGAGCTGCTGTACTCGTGCGGCCTGCGCCTGAGCGAACTCGCTCGTCTTACGCTGACTCAGCTCGATCTGGCGCAAGGCGAGCTGCGCGTCATCGGCAAGGGCAACAAAACACGCATCGTGCCCATCGGCCGCCTGGCACTGGAGGCGCTGGCCCGCTGGCTCGCCTTACGTGGATCACAATCCGGCGACTGGCTGTTTCCGGGACGGAACCCGCAGCGGCCGATCACCGGCCGCGCCATCGAATTGCGCCTCGCCCGACGCGCAGTCCTGGCCGCATCCGGATAGCCAGTCCATCCTCACAT
>JAJXUP010000130.1 GCA_021782795.1 Pseudomonadota bacterium
ATCGGCCACGGCCACACTGACACGGCGTTATGTGCAGGCCATCGGCGACTACCCATGCCAGGTCATGGATACCCGCAAGACCCTGCCGGGCCTGCGTCTCGCGCAGAAATACGCCGTACGCGCCGGCGGCGGCAGCAACCAGCGTCACGGGCTGTACGACGGCATCCTGATCAAGGAAAACCATATCCTTGCCGCAGGCGGCATTGCAGCGGCGCTCGCGGCCACACGCCAGGCCAGCGTACCGGTACAGATCGAAGTGGAATCGCTGGATGAGTTGCGTCAGGCGCTCGATGCCGGCGCCCCCCTGATCCTGCTGGACAATTTCGATCTCGCCACGCTGCGCGAAGCGGTACGGCTGGCCGGCGGGCGTGCCGTGCTCGAGGCTTCCGGTGGCGTCACGCTCGACACGATCCGCGACATCGCTGCCACCGGCGTTCAACGCATCTCGGCCGGCGAGCTCACCAAGCACATCCGCGCCATCGATCTGTCCATGCGCATCGTCTGACCCATGCCGGATCGCGCTGCCACCCTGTCTGTCGTCATCCCCGGTCTGATCCCCCCTGCCGGCATGACTGCCGCGGTACTGGAAGGACTGACGCTGCCCGCGCTCGGCCGCCTGATGGCGCGTGCCGAACGCATGGCATGTTCTCAGCCGGCCGATACGGAAAGTCTGCTGTGCCAGTCGCTGGGCATCGACCGCCAGACCGATTGGCCAACCGCCCCCATCGACCTGCAAGCCGAAGGTGTGCCTCCCGGATCCGCCTTCTGGCTGCATGCCGATCCGGTCCACCTGCGTGCCGCACGTCACGAACTGATACTGGTCGACAGCAGCGCTTTCGCTGTCACTGCCGCCGAAGCGGCGCAATATGTCGCCGCCTTCAATGACCACTTCGGTGCGGAAGGCTATCAGCTTGTTGCCCCGGACCCGCAACGCTGGTATCTGCGCGTACCCGGCCAGCCAGTACTGGCGACCCGCAGCCTGCACCTTGCCGCTGGCGCGGCCATCAATCCCGCATTGCCACAAGGCGCGGATGCGCTGCGCTGGCATCGGCTGTTCAACGAGATCCAGATGTTGTTTTTCGATCTTCCGGTCAACCGGCAGCGCGAGGCGCGCGGCGAAGCTCCCATCAATAGTGTATGGCTGTGGGGCGGCGGTACGCTGCCGCCTCCTGTCCCTGAGACGCGGACCGGCGTGCTGTGGGGCAATCCGCGCGGCTGGCGCAACCTGGCCACGTTCGCCGGACTGGAAACTCACGTCCTGCCCGACACCGCACCCGGCCGCCTGCCAACCCAGCTGGACTGGCTTATTCTCGATGCGCTGCACGACAGTGCCCGCTACGCCGACTATACCCGATGGAAAACCGCGCTGCTGCAACTGGAACAGCACTGGTTCGCACCTCTGATACATCATCTGGCGACCGGACAGACACGCATCCTCGACCTGTGGAGTTTTCACGAAGGCCATGGCGTACGCTGGCGGATACATCGCCTCGACCTCGCACGACTCTGGCGTCGTACGCCGCTGATGCACGCACTGCGGCCACCCGCCAGCGTCTGAGCCAGGACACCCCGGACTACTTGGCCATACTGGCCAGCAACACCGCCTGTGCCGTCACCGGACGGCCGCGGCCGGAGACCCGTCGCACATACTGGCCATCGGATCCCATGCGCCAGGCTTGCTGGTTATCACGCAGATACGGGCGGATACCTTCATTCAACACACGTTTTTTCAGCCGCTGATCAAGTATCGGAAACGCGATTTCGATACGGCGGAAGAAATTGCGGTCCATCCAGTCGGCGCTCGAAAGATACACGTCGTCCTTGCCATCGTTACGGAAGTAGAATATCCGGCTGTGTTCGAGGAAGCGGCCAATGACCGAGCGCACGCGGATATTGGTCGACAGCCCCTCGACACCAGGCCGCAGCGAACAGGCGCCACGCACGATCAGCTCGATGCGCACCCCCGCCTGGGCTGCCTCATACAATGCGTGGATGATCTCCGGTTCGAGCAGAGCATTCATCTTGGCCACGATCAGACCGCGCCGGCCTTCACGCGCATGCGCAGCCTCGAGACGGATCGCCCGCAGCATGTGGCTGTGCAGGCTGAACGGCGACTGCCACAACCGGCGCAGGTGCGACGCGCTACCCAGCCCGGTCAGCTGGGTGAACACCTCGTTGACGTCGGCACAGATGTCCTCATTGCAGGTAAGCAGACCAAAATCGGTGTACAACCGTGCCGTGCGCGCATGGTAATTGCCAGTACCCAGGTGCGCGTAGCGACGCAACCCGCCCGCCTCGCGCCGCACGACCAGCGCAATCTTGGCATGCGTCTTGTAACCAACCACGCCATACACCACATGCGCGCCGGCCTGCTCCAGCCGGGCCGACCAGTTGATGTTGGCCTCTTCGTCGAAACGGGCCATCAACTCGACCACCACGGTCACTTCCTTGCCCGCCTGAGCGGCGGCAATGAGCGCTTCCATCAGCATCGAATCGGTACCCGTGCGATAGACGGTCTGGCGAATGGCAAGCACCTGCGGGTCCTGTGCAGCATTGCGGATGAAATCGATCACCGGCTGAAAACTCTGGTAAGGATGATGCAGCAACACATCACCCTTGCGAATGACCGCAAACAGATCGTTGCTTTTGGCCAGCACGGCTGGCAGGCCGGGCACGAATGCAGGGAATTTCAGGTCAGGCCGGTCGACCTGGTCGGGGATCTGCATCAGCCGCACCAGATTGACCAGGCCATTGACCTGATAGAAATCCTCTTCGCCCAGGCCGAACTGCTGCAACAGGAAGCCTGCCATGCGTTCGGAACAGTTGTCAGCCACCTCCAGCCGCACGGCATCGCCGAAATTGCGCTGCGACAACTCGCCCTGCAGCGCTTCACGCAAATTCTTGACTTCTTCCTCATCAACGAACAATTCCGAATTGCGCGTCACACGAAACTGGTAGCAGCCTTCCACCGTCATGCCGATGAACAGCTCGTTGACGTGGGCATGCAGAATCGAAGACAGGAACACGAAACCGTATTCGCATCCGGCCAGTTCGGCTGGCATGCGGATGACGCGCGGCAGCGAGCGTGGCGCCTGTACCACGGCCGCCCCGGAGCTTCGACCAAACGCATCGCACCCCGACAGTTCAACGGCAAAATTCAGGCTCTTGTTGAGCACACGCGGAAATGGATGGGCGGGATCCAGCCCGATCGGCGTGAGCACCGGCATCAGTTCGCGAAAAAAATAATCACGCACCCATTTCGACTGCACTTCGTTCCAGTGATTGCGCCGCAAAAAGCGGACGCCCTGCGCACTCAGCTGCGGCAAGATTTCCCGGTTCAGCACTTCATACTGGCGATCGACCAGCCGCCGCACGCGCGGCTCGATTTCATGCAGGACCTGACGCGCGCTGCGGCCATCGGGCGACAGCAGGGAGGGCGTAAGCGCAGCGCGTTCCTTGAGTCCGGCCACGCGCACCTCGAAGAATTCATCCAGATTGCTGCTGACGATACAGATGAATTTCAGCCGTTCGAGCAACGGCGCAGTCGCGTCCTGGGCCTGCGCCAGCACGCGTTCATTGAATGCAAGCAGACTGAGTTCGCGATTGATGAAATGTTCGCCAGTCAAGGTATTCATGGTCATGAAAATTCAACTACAATAAGACACCGTCAAAATCCGCGACCGACGTCGTGGCAAGGCCGATCGGCCTGTACCGATAATAGCGGCAAATTGGCCATCTATCCACCTAGTGCTGAATGACGGAGCGCGCCCGTAGTTGATTGTAGGACTGATATGGATCTCATCTTGTGGCGACACGCCGATGCCATAGACGGCGAACCTGACCTGCAGCGCGAACTCACGGCCAAAGGAGTCAGGCAGGCGCAGCAGATGGCCGGCTGGCTGCTGCCGCGCCTGCCTGCCGACACCCGCATCCTGGTCAGCCCTGCGAAGCGGGCGCAGCAGACTGCCCACGCACTTGGACGCCCGTTCACTACCGAACCCGCACTCGCACCCGACAGCAATGTCATGTCGATGCTGCTGGCTGCCGACTGGCCCGGCGCGGGTGATACGGTGCTGCTCGTCGGCCACCAGCCAACCCTCGGCCGTGCGGCCATGCTGCTGCTGGCGGGGACCGAAGCCGAATTGTCGATCAAGAAAGGCGGACTGATGTGGCTGAGCAACCGGGTACGCCAGTCCACGCAGCAGAACGTCCTGCGCGCGGCGATATCCCCGGATCTGGTCTGAACGCATGGCCAAACGTCCGGAATCGGTGCTGGTCATCATCTACACCTCCAGTCTGGATGTACTGCTGCTCGAACGCGCCGACCACCCGGGCTGGTGGCAATCGGTCACCGGCAGTCTGGAACCCGGCGAACCGCCGCTGCACGCAGCCATCCGCGAAACCAGCGAGGAAACCGGTCTTGATGCGCGCCGCTGGCGACTCACAGACGAACAGACCACCAACCATTATGAAATCTACGACTGTTTTCGGCACCGTTATGCCCCGGGCGTCACGCACAATACCGAGCACGTGTTCAGCCTGCAATTGCCGGAGCGTGAACAGATCGTGCTCGCACCGCGCGAACATCTGCGGTATATTTGGCTTCCCGCCGAACAGGCCGCGCAACAGTGTTTTTCGCCGACCAACCAGGCGGCCATCCAGCAATTGACGACAAAGAACCCATGATAGACATCCTCTCCGACAACCAGACCGTACGCGCCACAGTGGGCGGCGAACTGAGCCTGGACGATTACCACCAGCTCGAGGAAGCCTTGCGGCACGGATTCCGCTTCAGCGGCAAAATCAACCTGATCATCGACTTGCGCGACATGCTGAGCTACTCGATCGACGTGGCATGGGAAGACCTGCATTTCACGCGCGCCTACAACGAGGATTTCGGCCGCATCGCCATCATCACCAACAGCCAGTGGATCACCTGGAGCGCGTTGTTCTTCGCTTTGTTCAGCCACAACGACATTCGCGTCTTCGAAGACAACGCCAGTGCCGAGGCATGGCTGCAGGAAGCTGGCGGCCCGGCCGCATCCGGCGCACAATGACCGGCGCGGCGTCGCCAGACGGCGCCGATCAGCTACCGGACATCGGTACCAGTTTCCAGATGTCGCGATTGTAGTCCTGGATCGTGCGATCGCTGGAAAAGAAACCACTGCACGCCGTATTGCGGATGCTCATTTGCGTCCAGCGCTCCGTGTCCTGCCAGGCGACCGCGACCTGGTGCTGCGCCTCGACGTAGCTGCGGAAATCCGCAAGCACCATCCAGGGGTCATGCGGACTCAGGATCGAATCGATCAGCCCGTTGAACAGGCCGGGTTCATTCAGACTGAAATGGCCGCTGCGGATCAGGTCGATCACATCGCGCAAATCAGCATCCTGCTCGACGAGATGCTCCGGATGGTATTCGTGACGCAGCGATTCGACCTGCTCCGCACGCAAGCCGAACAGAAAGAAATTGTCCGCACCGACCGCTTCCAGGATCTCGATGTTCGCACCGTCGTAGGTGCCGATGGTCACCGCACCGTTCATCATGAATTTCATGTTGCCAGTACCGGAAG
>JAJXUP010000015.1 GCA_021782795.1 Pseudomonadota bacterium
GGCTATGCGCGCAACGCCGATCCATACGATTTCCACTCGCTGCGCTACGTGTTCGCCGGTGCGGAAAAGTTGCGCGAAGACACCCGCCGCACCTGGTCGGAAATTTTCGGGTTGCGTATTTTCGAGTGCTACGGCATCACCGAGACCGCCCCGGTACTGAGCGTCAACACCGCCATGCATTACCGCGCCGGTACCGTTGGCCAGCTCTTGCCAGGCATCGATTTCCGTCTCGAACACATGCCCGGCATCGACATCGGTCTGCAACTGTTCGTGCGCGGACCCAACGTCATGCTCGGCTACATGAAATCCGACCATCCCGGCATCCTGCAGCCGCTGGAAGATGGCTGGTATGACACCGGCGATATCGTGCGCATCGATGACGATGGCTATCTGACGCTGGTCGGCCGCACGCGGCGTTTCGCCAAGGTCGCCGGCGAAATGGTCTCGCTGGCCGCCGTCGAGGCGCTGATCGCCGAATTGTGGCCCGACGCGGCGCACGCCGTAGTCAGCGTGCCCGACGCGCGCAAGGGCGAACAGCTGGTATGGTTCACCGATAGCGCAGATGCCGGCCTTCGCGCCGTGCAGACGGCATTCCGCACCCGCGGCATGTCGCCACTGACGCTGCCGTCACGCATGCAACGGCTGGAGCAGTTGCCACGGCTGGGGTCGGGCAAGACAGATTACGTGCAACTGGGAGCGCTGGCACGCATCACTCCGGCTGCGCCCGAAACGCAGGAGGAACACCCGCCACGCAGCACACCGCATCATGCCGAAGGCACGGATTTACGGTAAAATCCGTCGTTGACCTTTCACATCCTTCACTTGCACGATACCGCTCATGAGCCCGCACAATCTGTTTCATTCCCTGACCGAATTCGACCGCGGCGACGGATCGCGCGGCCAGCTGTATTCCCTGCCCGCACTTGAAGCCGCCGGTCTGGGCGCCATCTCGCGCCTGCCCGTTTCGCTGCGCATCGTGCTCGAATCGGTATTACGCAACGTCGATGGCACCCGGATCACCGAACAGCACGTGCGCGAACTGGCCGGCTGGCAACCCACGGCCGCACGCAGCGAAGAAATTCCATTCACGGTGGCACGCGTGCTGCTGCAGGACTTTACCGGCGTGCCACTGCTCGCCGACCTGGCTGCCATGCGTGCAGCGGCCCAGGCAGCCGGTCGTGACCCGGGGCTCATCGAACCGCTGGTGCCGGTGGATATGGTCGTCGACCATTCGGTACAGGTCGACGTATTCAACCGCGTCGATGCAGTCGAACAGAACATGAGCCTCGAGTTCACCCGCAACCGGGAACGCTACCAGTTCCTCAAGTGGGGCATGCAAGCTTTCGATACCTTCAAGGTGGTGCCCCCCGGAATCGGCATCGTGCACCAGGTCAACATGGAATACCTGGCACAGGGCGTCATGTCGGCAAACGGCATATTCTACCCCGACACGCTGGTCGGCACCGATTCGCACACCACCATGATCAATGGCCTCGGCATCGTCGCCTGGGGCGTAGGCGGTATCGAAGCTGAAGCCGCCATGCTGGGCCAGCCGGTATATTTCCTCACGCCCGACGTCGTCGGCGTACACCTGAAAGGGCGCCCGGCCGCGGGCGTCACCGCCACCGACGTCGTGCTGACCCTGACCGAAATGCTGCGGCGCGCGCGCGTGGTGGGCAAGTTCGTCGAATTCTTCGGCGAAGGCGCGGCCGCACTGTCGCTTCCCGACCGGGCCACCATAGCCAACATGGCGCCGGAATACGGCGCAACCATGGGATTTTTCCCTCCGGATGAAACCACCTGCGCCTATTACCTGGCCACCGGCCGCGACCCGGAGCGGATCGCTACGCTGCGCAACTATTTCACTGCCCAGGGCCTGTTCGGCATTCCACAAGCCGGCCAGATCGATTACTCGCAGACGCTGGAGCTCGATCTCGCCAGCGTCACGCCATCCGTGGCCGGACCGCGTCGCCCGCAAGACCGTATCGAGCTGGGCCAGGTCGCGCATTCGTTCGACCGGTTGCTGACAACAGCGACCGATACCGGCGGCTGGGGAAAATCCACCGGAACCACACCTAGCGCCAAGCTCAATCACGGCGACATCGTCATCGCCGCCATCACCTCCTGCACCAACACATCCAATCCGGGGGTGATGCTGGCCGCCGGACTGCTGGCCAGAAAGGCGGTCGCACTCGGACTGACCGTGCCGGACCACGTCAAGACCTCGCTCGCGCCCGGTTCGCGCGTGGTCGCCGACTACCTGGCAGCGGCTGGCCTGCTCGAACCACTTGAACAGCTTGGCTTCAAGCTGGTTGGCTATGGCTGCACCACCTGCATTGGCAACTCTGGCCCACTGCCGGAGGACATCGAGCACGAGATTCTCTCCCGCGACCTGGTGGCGGCGGCCGTGCTCTCCGGCAACCGCAACTTCGAAGCGCGTGTGCACCAGAACGTCAAGGCCAATTATCTGATGAGCCCCCCGCTCGTCGTCGCCTGTGCCCTGGCCGGGAGCGTACGGGTTGACCTGACACGCGAACCGCTCGGGCACGGACGCGACGGCGCACCGGTCTGGCTGCGTGATGTGTGGCCCAGCCATGAAGAAATCGCTGCGGTCATGCACCATGCCACCGACCCGGCCAGCTACCGCGCACGCTATGCCGACCTGAACGCCAACAATCCGTTATGGGCCGCCGTTCCGGCGCCGACCGGCAAGGTATATGCCTGGGATACGGCATCGACCTATATCCAGCAGCCGCCGTTCTTTACACTCGACGCCACAACCGTGGGCGACATCCGGCATGCGCGCGCGCTGGCGATTTTCGGTGATTCGGTGACCACCGACCATATCAGCCCGGCCGGGTCCATCCGCGCCGACTCGCCGGCAGGACTCTACCTGCAGGCGCATGGCGTGAACAAGGCCGATTTCAACAGTTATGGCGCCCGGCGCGGCAACCACGAAGTCATGGTACGCGGCACATTTGCCAATGTGCGCATCCGTAACCGCATGGTGCCCGGCAGCGAGGGCGGTGTAACCCGTTACCAGCCGGACGGCAAGACCATGAGCATCTACGATGCCGCCATGCAATACGCAACACACCACGTGCCGCTAATGGTATTCGCCGGCGAAGAGTATGGCACCGGATCCTCGCGTGACTGGGCAGCCAAAGGTACGCGACTGCTCGGCGTGCGCGTGGTGATCGCCCGCAGCTTCGAGCGCATCCATCGCGCCAACCTGGTAGGCATGGGCATTCTGCCCTGCCAGTTCCATGCTCGGGACAGCGCAGATAGCCTGCAGCTCGATGGCAGCGAACAGTTCGACCTGTTCGGCCTGGAAAACGGCATCACGCCGCAACAGGAAGTGCTGCTGTCGATCCGGCGCAGCGACGGCCGTGTCGACACCGTGTCGCTGACGCTGCGCATCGACACGCCGATCGAGGTGGACTATTACCGTCAAGGTGGCATTCTGCCGTTCGTGTTGCGCCAGCTGAGCAGAAACTGATCGCATGTCCGAGCTCAACGACCCGCGCGTATTCTTTGCCGCCGAACGCACCCTGCTTGCGTGGAACCGCACCAGCCTGACGCTGATGGGTTTCGGTTTCGTGGTGGAAAAATTCGCGCTGTTCGTCCGCATGCTGATGCCAGGCAGCCAGACTGCCGCCACAACGCACGGCCCCTCTTTCTGGATCGGCATCAGCTTCATCGTGCTCGGCGCAGCTACCGCATTGCTGGCAACCCTGCAATACCGGGGTGTGCTGGCCACCTTGAGGCCAGTCGAAATTCCACCAGGCTACTGGACGCATCTGGCGGTGTATGCCACCCTGTTGCTCGCGGTACTCGGCATTGTGCTGGCCGCATTCCTTGCCACCGACCTGAAATAACCTTCCATTCCAGTTACTGCGAGCCATGACCCGAACCATTCTCGTCACATCCGCCTTGCCCTATGCCAACGGCGCCATCCACCTCGGCCACCTGATCGAACACATCCAGACCGATATCTGGGTACGCTATCACAAGATGCGCGGCCACGACTGCCACTATGTTTGCGCTGACGATACGCACGGCACGCCGATCATGCTGCGCGCCCAGGCCGAGGGTATCAGCGCCGAAACGCTCATCGAGCGCGTGCATGCCGAACACCTGCGCGATTTTCGCGGTTTTCATATCGAACACGACAGCTACCATTCGACCCATTCAGAAGAAAACCGCACGCTGGTCAGCGAAGTCTACCTGCGGCTGCGCGATGCCGGACTGATCGAGCGCAAGACCATCGAGCAGTATTATGATGCCAGCCGCGAAATGTTCCTGCCCGACCGCTTCATCAAGGGGCAGTGTCCGCGCTGCGGCGCAGCCGACCAGTATGGCGACAACTGTGAAGTCTGTGGCGCCACCTATTCGCCCACCGACCTGATCAACCCGGTCTCGGCACTGTCTGGCACACCTCCGGTGCGCCGCGAGTCGGAACACCTGTTCTTCCGCCTCGGCGCATGCACGGATTTCCTGCAGCAGTGGACCCGGTCAGGCGCGCTGCAACGCGAAGCCGCCAACAAACTCGATGAATGGTTCTCTGCCGGCCTGCAGAACTGGGACATCTCGCGCGATGCGCCCTATTTCGGTTTTGAGATTCCCGACGCCCCAGGCAAATATTTTTATGTCTGGCTCGATGCGCCGGTCGGCTACATGGCCAGTTCGCTGCATCTTGCCCGCGAACGCGGACTGGATTTCGACACCTGGTGGCGCGCCGACAGCCCTGCCGAACTGTACCATTTCATTGGCAAGGACATCCTGTATTTTCATGCGTTGTTCTGGCCGGCCATGCTGCATTATTCGAAGCATCGCACCCCCAACGGGCTGTTCGTGCACGGCTTTCTCACCGTCAACGGCGCCAAGATGTCCAAATCGCGTGGCACGTTCATTACCGCATCGAGTTACCTCGATTGCGGACTCAATCCCGAGTGGCTGCGCTACTACTTTGCCGGCAAACTCAACGGCAGCATGGAGGACATCGACCTCAACCTGCAGGACTTCATCGCCCGCGTCAACAGCGACCTGGTCGGAAAATTCGTCAACATCGCCAGCCGCACGGCAGGCTTCATCGTCAAACGCTTCAACGGCCGTCTCGCCGACCGTCTGCCGGAGTTGCCGCTGCTAAATGAGCTGCAACTGGCCAGCGACACCATCGCCCGCCACTATGAATCCCTGGATTATTCGCATGCCATGCGCGAAATCATGCGGCTGGCCGACCTCGCCAACCAGTATGTCAACGAACGCAAACCCTGGGAAATCGCCAAACAGGCAGAGAACGAGCACGACCTGCATGAAGCCTGCAGCGTCAGCCTCAACCTGTTCCGGCTGCTGGCGTTGTACCTCAAGCCGGTATTGCCTGCGCTTGCAGGACAGGTAGAGGCCTTTCTCGACATCCCGCCGCTGCAATGGACAGACGCACAGCGCTGGCTGACCGGCCATGTCATCCGCCCCTATCAGCATCTCATGGCGCGCGTGGAACAGGGCCAGATCGATGCGATGCTCGCCGCCAACACTGCGGCCGCGGCCGCAACGCCCGGTGCGGCCAGCGTCATTCCTGCTGCCGCTGTCAGCACGACCACCAGCACAGCCATTCCGGCTGCCCCGGTCGAAGAATCGACGCTGATCAATGTGGATGATTTCGCCAGGGTCGATCTGCGCATTGCGCGCATCGTTCGGGCCGAGCACGTCGATGGCGCAGAAAAGCTGTTACGCCTCACGCTCGATGTTGGCGAACCCGAACCGCGCAACGTGTTCGCCGGAATCAAGTCGGCCTACGATCCAGCCAGCCTCGAAGGCCGTCTGACCGTCATGGTGGCCAACCTCGCGCCACGCAAGATGAAATTCGGCATCTCGCAGGGCATGGTGCTCGCCGCTTCGGGCGATGCGCCAGGGCTGTTCCTGCTGTCGCCGGATTCGGGTGCCCAACCGGGCATGCGGGTCAAATAACCCTTGCCCGAACCGACTGCCATGTTCGAAGACCAACTGATCCGGATACTGACGCGTTTCAATCGCCTGCTGCACGTTGCTCTGGCGGTAGCGCTGGTCATTGCCAGCGGGCTGGTGATCTGGGAGTTCAGCGTCGAGGTCAGCAGTGCCGTGCTGCACAACCACCTGGTCAAAGGATTCCTGCAATCGCTGGGCACGCTGTTTCTGGTCTGGACGCTCTCCAGCCTGATTTCAGCGGAGATCAGCTATCTGCATGACGGCATTTTCCAGGTGCGTATCTTTATCGAAGTCGCCATCATCACACTGCTGCGGCAGATCATCACCAAACCGGTGCTGATCGCCACCGGCCCCGGAGTTCCGGACGATGCTTTCGAGCCGATGCAGTACGGGCTGATCCTGGCAGCACTGCTGGTGGCCGGCATCCTGCACCGGCTGGTCGGGCGCACACCGCCTCCCGGGGTACGCAGCCGCGACAACACGCCGCCACCCGGTTCCTGAGCCGGAACGGCTGCGCCTCAGCGCGAGGCAGGCCCGCCGCGGAACAGGGAACGGATGCGTCCGACCAGCCCGGCATCTGCCGGCCGCGGCGGCACATCGACGCGATGCCGCGCAGCCACTTCCGGATGAAGATGGATCTCGCGCGCCAGTTCCATGCCTGACTGGATGCCGCGCAGCATCATCGCCTTGCGCATCGGCTTGGGCAGAAAACGGTGCACCTGCCCCTGATTGATCAATTCCACCAGCAGACCGGTATCGCGAAACGTGGTTTGCACGATGGTCACGATATGCGGGTGATGCAGCTTGAGCAGCTTCAAAAACGGCATCATGTCATCCCCGCCCACACTCAGTTCGGAAATCACCATCGAAGGCTGGTTACGTTCGAGGATGCCCATGGCATCAGGCAGACTTGTGACCCAGTCGAGCGCGAATGCGCCGGAGAACCCTTCTTCGATCATGGTGCGCAGCCCGCTGGCCACATCGGCCGCATCGTCGATGAGCAGGATGCGGCGTTGCGCGGTCTCGCCGCGAAGCGGTACTGCCGGTGCCAGGGTGCGCAGGCCAACGGCAATGGCCGCCGCTTCGCCCACGATGCTGCGCAACTCGTCCGCATTCCATGGCTTGTTGATGTAGCGAAATACTTCGCCTTCGTTGATCGAATCGATGATGGCTTCGAGATCGGAATACCCGGTCAGCAGCAGACGCATGGTATCGGGCGACAGGTCGCGTGCCTTGCGCAGCAGGTCCACGCCCTGCATGATCGGCATGCGCTGGTCGCTCACCAGCACGTGCACGGTTTCGCGTTTGAGCATCACCAGCGCTTCGCGCGGATCCGTCGTCATCAGCACCTTGAACTGCGTGGCGAACAGCATGCGCAACGAGCGCAGGATACGCTGTTCATCATCCACGAACAGCACGGTCGCAGGCATGGGGCCGGCCGGGAAAGACGCGGGTGTTGCACTCTGCATGCGATGCTCCTCATTCATGCGCCGGATGTCACCGGCAGGCTCACGCAAAAGGCCGTTCCTTTTCCGGGTTTCGATTTGACGCGAATATGGCCGCCGTGATCGCGCACGATCTTGTAGCTGATCGACAGCCCCAGTCCGGTCCCTTCCCCCACCGGTTTGGTGGTGAAGAACGGATCGAAAATCCTTTCCAGATTCTCCGCGCGGATGCCCTTGCCATCGTCCTTGACCAGCACGTGTACAAATCCACCATGGCAGACCGTGCTGATTCGGATGCGGCCATGCTCTTCGATGGCCTGAGCCGCATTGCTCACCAGATTCAGCAACACCTGGTTGATCTGTGACGGCGCACAGGTCACTGGCGGCAACTCGCCCAGGTCGCGGATCACTTCCACTTTGTGCTTGAGCAGGTTGTGCGCGATGAGCAACGTACTTTCGACGCATTGGTTGATATCGACATTGACTACAGCCGAACGATCGAGACGGCTGAAATTGCGCAGATTGATCACCAGATCGGAAATCTGTTCCAGCCCATACATCGTGTCAGTAAACAGCGCTTCCATGTCCTCGGGTGCAAATCCGGCCGCCGCCTGTCCGCGCACGGCCATCGCTCGCTCGAATGCCTGCTGCAGCGCAGCGTCGTCGGCCTGCGGCGACTGGAGCAGCATCACCAGGCTGTCGAACACCTCCTGCATTTCGCGCAACTGACCAAACGCCGAATGCGCCAGTTCGACATTGTTGCGCACGTAGCCCAGCGGTGTATTGATCTCGTGCGCCAATCCGGCCACCATCTGGCCGAGCGACGCCATTTTTTCCGACTGCACGAGTTGCGTCTGCGATTCCTGCAACCGGTTCAGTGATTGCGCCAACGAATCATTGCGCGCCATCAGGCGATCTTCCAGACCGCGCAGCAGATCGATGACCGAGCCCACACCATGGTATTCACCATCACGCGTGACAATGAAATCTTCCACGATCGGGAAACGGATATTGCGGGTGATATGGCGGCTGGCCTGTTCCACCGAATGCTCGAGCGGCACCACCAGCGGCGCATCGTTCATGAACGCAACGACAGGCTTGGCTCCCTGCAGTTCGCGGCCGTAACGTCCCATCAGCACCTTCTGCACGCCATAGCGGCTGATCACACCGATCGGCTGGCCGTCGCGCACTACCGGCAGCGACAGAAAACCGTCATAACGCGGTTCCAGAAACAGATCGCCGACCTCCATGATGGATACCTCGGGATCGAGCGGTTCCACGTTCACACTCAGTTCGGCAACATGCTCCACTCACCACCTGCCGTAGCATTCACAACGTTGAGCGGCGATGCTAGCAAAAGAATATGACAGATTCTGTGTCCGGAAACTGACAATCCGGTATGGCACTATCCGGCTCAGGCGGCCATGATCTGTGCAACGTCGAAACGCCAGACATCCGGGTCTTCCACGCCGTTCACGGCATCACCTGCCAGCGAAAGATCGATCTGTTCCATGCGGATGCGGGCATTGGACAGCGTGGAAAAAAACACCTTGACCACCGGCAACAGCAGGCTTTTTGCCGACTGCCCCACCACCACCCCCAACCTGCCGGATTTCAGTCTGACCAGCGTACCCACCGGGTAGATGCCCACCGTCTTGACGAATGCCTTGAATATCCGGTCATCGAAATGGCCATCCTGCCAGCCCGCCATCTTGCGCAACGCATCGGCCGGGGCCCAGCCGGCCTTGTAGCAGCGGTTCGACGTCACCGCGTCGTACACATCGCACACTGCGCCCATGCGAGCGTACAGACTCAGCGCCTCGCCGGACAGTCCGTCCGGATAACCCGTCCCGTCAACACGCTCGTGGTGGTGGCGGCACACGTCAAGCACGATTTCGTCCTCGATCTGCGTCTTCCGCAACAGGTCCCAACCCCGCTCGGGATGTGATTTGATGATTGCGAATTCTTCGTCAGTCAGACGCCCCGGTTTGTCCAGCACCTGCGATGGAATGGCCATCTTGCCGACATCATGCAGCAGGCCGGCCATGCCGAGCGTTCTGGAAAGCTGTTGTGACAGCCCAAGCTGACGCCCGAGCGCCAGCATGAGCGCGCATACCGCCACCGAATGCAGGTAGGTGTAATCATCCTTGTCCTTGAGCCGTACCAGACTCAGCAGCGCCCCAGAATTGCGCGCTACCGACTGGTCGATCTCATCCACCAGTCCGGCGATGGCCCCGGTCGGCAAGGCATTGCCCATGCGCGCTTCGGCAAACATGTCCATGACTGCCTGCTTCGCACGCGCCTGAACGACGCGCGCCCGCGCCAGTTCGCCTTCCAGGCTGGTCTGCTGCGGCCGGGCCGGTTCCGGTTCGACCGCCTGCAACAGCACCGCTTCGGTGTACTGTTCAGTGGCCGCCTCGTCGTCATACTCCGGCGGGATCAGCAGATCCAGACCACGTGTGGTATCGATCCACACATCGCGCACCGCGCTCTTGCGCAGCGTGTCCAGATCGCCGGCATCTTCCAGCAGGAACGACGTTCTCCAGAACGGGTGATCCATCCAGCTGCCGCACAATTCATCGATATACATTCCCAGACGTACATCGCTTACCTTGACTTTTCTGCGCATGACTCATCCTCCACCGGCCACCCTCTACGACAGTCCGCGGCATTTCCGGCATGCCGCTTATTATTTTATTGTGTCCTGCACCAGTCGCGGATCAGCAATTGCACATTCGCCTGGTCCTGATACTGGTTCCAGTCCAGCTGGTACAGGGCCTCGATCCGTTCCGGCAAGGTATCGCTGCATTGAAACAGAATGGCATCGAACTGCCGGTCACCACACCCCAGCACCAGCTTGAGATGCCGCTCGCGGATCACCCGCTGGCGCAACACGCGGAAACTGTTGACAAACTGCGGCATGGGGAACCCCTGTCCCCACACCTGGGCATGGATTGCCTGCGCCAGTTCGGGCGCCATCTCCTCGGGTTGCAGGCTGCCATCGGTGAGAATCTCCGGGTGCAGATCCTCGGGCACCAGCATGCTGCGCACCGCCGACTCGAACGCCGCCACAAAATCCGTCAGCCGCGCTTCGCGCAACGTCAGTCCGGCAGCCGCGGCATGTCCGCCAAATTTTTCAATCAGCCCCGGATGTGCGTTCGCCACCCGATCCAGCGCATCGCGCAGGTGCAGCGCAGCAATGGAACGGCCCGAACCGCGAATTTCACCTTCCCCCGCGCGCGCAAAACAGATCACCGGGCGATGGAAACGTTCCTTGAGACGGGAAGCCAGAATACCGACCACGCCAGCATGCCAGTCCGGCTCGAACAGCACCAGACTGTAACCGGGCGCATCCTCCAGTTCCGGCAGTGCAGCCATGGCCTGCTGCTGCATCGAATCCTCGATCTCGCGGCGTTCCTGATTGAGTTGCTGCAGCTGGGAGGCCAGCGACATGGCCTGCGCCTCGTCATCGCTCAGCAGACAGGCGATACCAAGCGACATGTCATCGAGCCGGCCGGCGGCGTTAAGGCGTGGTCCGATCGAAAATCCGAGGTCGCCGGCGCTCGCGGTGGCCGGATTGCGCCCGGCTGCAGCGAACAGCGCACGCACACCCGGACAGCCACGCCCTTCGCGGATGCGTCGCAACCCTTGTGCGACCAGTATGCGGTTATTGTCATCGAGTCGCACCACGTCGGCCACAGTGCCCAGCGCCACCAGATCGAGCAATGCGGCGAGCCGGGGCGGGGCAGCCGTGCCGAACGCACCTGCCAGTTGCAGCTGTCTGCGTGTGGCGAGCAGCACGTAGAACATCACGCCCACTCCGGCAAGGTGTTTACTGGGAAACGCACACCCCGGCTGGCTGGGATCGACAATCAGGCAATCCGGCAGGCTGGTGCCGGGCAGGTGGTGATCGGTCACCAGCACTTCGATGCCGGCCGCATGCGCGGCCTGCACGCCCTCGATGCTGGCGATACCGTTGTCGACTGTCACGATCAGTTCAGCCTGACGTTCGCAGGCAATGCGCACGATTTCCGGGGTCAGTCCGTAGCCATGAATGAAACGGTTGGGAACCCAGTAGTCGGCCTTCAGACCAAACAGCCCCAGGCCGCGCACGGCAACTGCGCACGCCGTGGCGCCATCGGCATCGTAGTCGGCAACCACCAGCACGCGCTGCTGGCGCATCACCGCTTCGGCAAGCCGCATCGCAGCAGCATCGATCCCCTTGAGCGTGCCGTAATGCAGCAAACCGGCCAGATCCACTTCCATCTGTTCCGGGCGATCAACACCGCGCGCTGCGCAAATGCGCGCCAGCACGGGGTGCATGCCCCCTGCGGCCAGTTGACTCACCGCCTGCGCGCCGTATGGACGCTCACGGATTTGTTCTCGTTTGAGTGACACAGCATTCTCCGCACTACCGGGATGATTGTAGCGTGAGTATGCGGTGTTGGCACAGGGATTCCACTGCTGGACATCCCACTGTCGCCCTGCGGACTCCGATCGCCGCATATCATGGTTTTCTACCCTGCTGTTGGCGTATAATTCCACGGTTCCCGGCATGTCCGGATGGAGTCGGCATGAGACCGCAGCAGACATCCGCAAAAAAATCCGCGCAACAAGGCGGAAAAGCCCGGCACATCAATACCGGAAAACAGCAGGACACCATCGCCACGCACGTACTCGATGTCGGCGCACCTCGCGATGAAAACGCGCAGGGTCAGGTGCTGGACCGGTTGCTTGCCCGACAGACGGTGCATGACGCGCAAGGCCGCATCCTGGCTACGGCTTTCGAACCACGCGTTCGCCTTTCCGGTACCACCCCGGAATTGCGGCTCGCAGACGACACCACGCTGATCGCCGCGCTGTACAACCTGACGGAAAATGAACGCACGCCGCGCTACCCCCTGCTCGCGTCGATCGACCAGCATTCGCTCGCCCTGCGCGACATCGACTACCTGCCGGCACCGCACGTCATTTTTTCTCTCCATGCAGCATCGGATCCCGACAACCCGTTGGTAGCGCTGATCAATCGCCGGCTCAAGAGCGGTTTCCGCCTGTTGCTCGAACAGTCCGACGATGCGCCGGTCCCCATGCGCCTGATCGGCGTCGTGCGCGAAGCCCGTATCGACACCCGCGAATTCAGCGCGCCGCGCCTGGAACAGAAAATCATCCAGTTGCGTCATTTCGGTATCCAGCGCATCCACGCCGCCCACATTGACTGCCAGGAAATGCTGGGACACTGTATCAAGCTCAAGCTCGACTCCTATCAGGGCGATGCCTGCAACCAGCTGACGCCACGCGGCCTGCCGAGTATCGGCATCAACCGGCTCAAGGTGCTCGAACTGATTGATCTGGCTGTGGCCGGCAAACCACCACGGGAAATCGCCGCCCATCTGCGCAGCGATGCGCGGCTGACCTATCAGATGCTTGCCTGTGCAAGCCGCACCGTCGGCGATGGCGCTCCGGCCGCCTCAGTCGAACAGGTCGCGGAAGGTTATGGCATGCAGAAACTGTATGACTGGCTCATCCTGCTGTTGCGCAACTGCACCGCACCGGATGCTGCCGCGCAGCAGACATTGCGCCGCAGCCTGAGCCGCGCTTGCTTCCTCGACACGCTGGCGAAAAAGTCATTGCTCGGATTCCCCGCCGATTCGGCCTGGCTGATTGGCCTGCTCTCGCTGACTGGCGAACTGCTGCAACAACCCCCTCTGCAATGCCTGGCACCGCTGCGTCTCGACGAAAATATCCGCCTCGCGCTGCTGGAGCACAAGGGTGTGGGCGGCATGTTGCTGGAACTGGCCGTCGCCACCGAAAACGCCGATCATCATGCGATCGAACACCTGGCCGCACGTTGTCTGGTCAATATCGAGGACGTCAACCTGGCCATGGTCAATGCGCTGGTACTGGCAGAATCGACGCCATTCTGACTGCATGCCCACCCAATACACCCGAGCCGCACCGGGTCGGTCAATGACGCCGAATTGCCAAAACCGCCAGCATATCGCGCACGCGCCATCATCGGGGTGCGGATGTTCCACGGACGCTGGACGGTTGCCACGGTTCACGCCGTTCCTGCCCGTCGCGTTTCGCGCAAACTACTCGCGCAATGGCCCGGCTGCAACGGGCCGCTGGGCCACGAACCCCGCCACAGCCGCGATCACCTCGTCCAGCGCATGTGCCGACAGGCAATCAATCTGTTGCAGCCCGTGCATGCCGCGCAACCAGGTCATCTGCCGCTTGGCCAGCTGACGTGTGGCATAGATGCCGCGGTCTCGCAGTTCTTCGCGCCCGTATTCACCCTCGAGACAGGCCCACGCCTGTCGGTAACCGACGCAGCGCATCGACGGCAGTTCGGCATGCAACGCATATCGACTGCGCAGTGCTTCCAGTTCTGCCACCAACCCATCGGCAAGCATGCCGACGAAGCGCCGTCCGATACGCTCGTGCAACTGCGCCCGATCGGCCGGCATCAGCGCCAGTGGCAACCAATGCATCGGCTGCCGTGGCGCACGCGGTTCATCCCAGAACGAAGACATCGGGCGACCTGTCAGGCGCAGGATTTCCAGCGCACGCTGGATGCGCTGAGCATCGCTGTTGCTGATGCGGGCTGCCGCGAGCGGATCAGCAGCGGCCAGTTCGGCATGCAATGCCGCCCAACCACGCTGACTGGCCTGTGCATCGATCTCGGCACGCAAAGCGGCATCTGCCGGAGGAAAATCGCTCAACCCTTCGCGCAACGCCCGGAAATACAGCATGGTGCCGCCCACCAGCAGCGGAATGCGGCCGCGCGCCGCGATTGCCTGCATCAGAGGCCATGCCTGCTCGCAGAACTGCGCCGCCGAGTAGCTCTGGTCGGGGTCGATGCAATCGATGAGGTGATGCGGCGCGCGCGCGAGCGTCGCCGCGTCGGGTTTGGCGGTACCGATGTCCATGTCGCGGTAGACCATGGCCGAATCGACGCTGATGATTTCCAGCGGGAAACGTTGCGCGAGCGCCACGGCAACGTCGGTTTTGCCGCACGCCGTCGGCCCCATCAGCATGATGGCGCGCCCTGCAGCGGATCGCGCCGTATCCATCACATTCATTGCGCTGCTGCCGGTTGCTCCTTGCGAAAAAACCGGACCCTGTTTTACACTTGGCCATTATACTGCTTACCTGCATTTTCCGAGACCACCATGATTTCGTCGACCGGCACACCTGACACCCCCGGCGCCTTGCGCGTCATGCTGCTCGGCAGTGGCGAACTCGGCAAGGAAGTCATCATCGAACTGCAGCGACTGGGCGTGGAAACCATTGCCGTCGACCGTTATGCCGGTGCTCCCGCGCAGCAGGTCGCGCACCACGCCCGCGTCATCGACATGTCCGATGCCCGTGCGCTGCGTGCCCTGATCGAACAGGATCGCCCGCATCTGGTGGTACCGGAAATCGAGGCCATCGCCACCGACGAACTGCTCGCCATCGAACAACAGGGACTGTGCACCGTAATTCCCACTGCACGGGCCGCCCAACTGACCATGAACCGTGCAGGAATCCGCCGGCTGGCAGCCGAAACACTCGGTCTGCCGACATCACCGTACCGTTTCGCCGACAGCTTGCACGCCCTGACCGAAGCCATCGAACGGCACATCGGCCTGCCCTGCATCGTCAAACCGGTCATGTCTTCCTCGGGCAAGGGCCAGTCGCGCATCGAGCGCGCCGAAGACATTGCGGCGGCCTGGGAATACGCAGCCAGTGCTGCGCGTGTCGATCGCGGCGAAGTCATCGTCGAGGGGGTGATCCAGTTCGATTTCGAAATCACTCTGCTTACCGTGCGTGCCCGTGACGCCGACGGACGCATTGAAACCCGCTTTTGCGAACCGGTTGGCCACCGCCAGGTCGATGGCGACTATGTCGAATCCTGGCAACCGCAGCCGATGAGCGCGCGTGCTCTGGATCGCGCCCGCGACATGGCGCGCACGGTGACCGACAACCTCGGCGGTCAAGGGCTGTTTGGCGTGGAACTGTTCGTTCGCGGTGACGATGTATGGTTTTCCGAAGTCTCGCCCCGACCACACGATACCGGTCTGGTCACCCTGGGCAGCCAGTACCAGAGCGAGTTCGAACTGCATGCGCGAGCCATTCTCGGTCTGCCCGTGGACACGACACTGCGCAACCCCGCTGCATCAGCCGTCGTCTACAGCATGGTGCGCACCGATGCACCACGCTACCGCGGAATCGCGCAGGCACTGGCGGTGCCCGGCAGCATGTTGCGGCTGTTTGGCAAGCCACAGGCCTGGCCGCGACGTCGCATGGGAGTGGCCATCGCCCGCGGCGAGAACATCGCCGAAGCACGCGAACGTGCCCGGATGGCCGCAAGCTGCATTGAAGTATACGCCGGTGCGGACGAGGCCTGAGTGGCCCGCGCGTGTTGACAACTGCAACGGCCCGGCTAACCCGTTACACCGCAACGGGTTTTTTAACTTACCCCCACAATCTGTGGATAACTTTGTGTACTAAATGTTCAACCGACCCTCAACCAGGCCAAGCGCAAGGATTTTTTCTTGCAGCCTAAATTTTGCACTGGCTTCAAATCAATAAAAAACATAGAGTTATATTTTATCTCCCCTGTCAAGATTCCGATGAAAAAAATCACCCTCATGCTGTGGAAAAATTGATCCCGCCAACCGCCATGATGGACAATGACCTGGGGCCACGCATGTGGAGCGTGAGTGCCTTCAACCGGCTGATCCAGCACACCCTGTCCAGCGAAATCCCCCTCAGCTGGATCAGCGGCGAAATTTCCGGATTTACCCGTGCAGCGTCGGGCCACTGGTATTTTTCACTCAAGGATGCAAGCGCCCAGGTGCGTTGCGTCATGTTCCGCACACGCAACCAGTTTGTCGACTGGCAGCCGGAAAACGGCGTCCACGTCGAAGTGCGGGCCACGGCGGGTCTGTTTGAAGCCCGCGGCGAATTCCAGTTACAGGTCGACACGCTGCGGCGTGCCGGCATCGGCGTGCTGGCAGAACGCTTCGAACAGCTCAGGCGCAGTCTGGCCGCCGAAGGACTGTTTGATGCCGCACGCAAACGTCCGCTGCCCGCCCTGCCCGCACGGATCGGCGTAATCACCTCCGCACACGGCGCCGCAGTACATGACATCCTCACCACCCTGCGCCGCATGGCACCCATGGTCGGCATCATTCTCTATCCCTGCCAGGTGCAGGGCGCGAAAGCTGCCGCAGACATTGCTCACGCCGTGCGGCTGGCCGGACAGCGCGGCGAATGCGATACGCTGATCGTCAGCCGCGGCGGCGGCAGCATGGAAGACCTGTGGCCATTCAACGAAGAGGCCGTCGCACGCGCCATCGCGGCCAGCCCGATACCGGTGGTGACCGGCATCGGACACGAAACCGATTTTACCATTGCCGATTTTGTCGCCGACCTGCGCGCGCCGACCCCCACCGCTGCGGCCAGCGTCGCCTGCACCCACCGCGAACAGTTGCAGATCGCGCTCGATGGCCTGCAGACGCGGTTAGATGGCATCATGCATACTCGATTTACGCACTGGCAGCAGCAACTGCGCTGGTTTGCAGCGCGTCTCGTACATCCAGGCGATACACTGCGCCTGCGCCAGCAGACGCTGCAGCAATTGGCCGGAAGCATGCGGCTGCAGGCGGCGCACCTGCAACAGCGGCAACGCTGGCGCCTGGAGACGCTTGGCCAGCGGCTGGTGCGCGCCCGTCCGGAGATGCCGCAGGCCGCGCTGCAACGCACCGCGATGCGACTGGTTCAGGCCATGCGCAGGCAGATGATGCATCGCCGTGACGCCACGGAACACATGGCGGAACAACTCGGACACCTCAACCCGCTCGGCGTGCTGGCACGCGGTTACGCGCTGGTGACCGATGCCGAAGGTGTCATCGTACGCGACGCCGGCAACCTGCATCCTGGCAGCGCCATTTACCTGCGTCTGGGCCTCGGTACGGCCGAGGCCGTGGTCAGCCGGACCGGCAGCGGTGCGGACGACCCCAACCTTGAAAATCAGACTGTTTGACGTTACAATGTCCGGCTTTACCGAACGACGGATTTCCTTCAGCCGGAACCCGCCGCGATTTTCAATCTCATCATCAGGAGAGACACCATGGCTGTTACAACCCAGCAAAAAGCCCAGATCGTCGAACAATTCCAGCACCAGCCCGGCGACACCGGCTCATCCGAAGTGCAAATCGCGCTGCTCACCGCACGCATCAATGGCCTGTCCGACCACTTCAAGGCCAACAGCAAGGATTTCCACTCGCGTCGTGGCCTGCTGAAAATGGTCAGCCGCCGCCGCAAGCTGCTCGATTACCTCAAGCGCACCAACGACGAGAGCTACCGCGCCCTGATCAGCAAGCTCGGCCTGCGCAAGTAACTTCGCATCAGCCTCGGCCGCACACACATGCATCCGGTATCCCGTTGCGTCCATTCCGGGCGCAACGGCGTGTCGAACAGTTAAAGGATGGTCATGAAAATCACCAAGTCGTTTCAATTCGGTCGCCATACTGTCACCCTGGAGACTGGAGAAATCGCCCGTCAAGCCAGCGGCGCTGTACTGGTCAATATGGATGACACCGTCGTACTGGTCACCGTGGTAGGTCAAAAAACGGTCAAGGCAGGACAGGACTTCTTCCCGCTCACCGTCGACTACCAGGAAAAGACCTATGCCGCCGGCCGTATTCCCGGCGGTTTTTTCAAGCGCGAAGGCAAGCCCTCCGAAAAGGAAACCCTGACTTGCCGCCTCATCGACCGCCCGCTGCGCCCACTGTTCCCGGAAGGCTTCTACAATGAAGTGCAGATCATTGCTGCCGTGCTGTCGAGCAACCCGGAAATCGATTCCGACATCCCTGCCCTGATCGGCGCCTCCGCCGCGCTTGCCGTGTCGGGCATCCCCTTTGCCGGGCCGATTGGCGCCGCCCGCGTCGGTTTCATCAACGGCGAATACGTCCTCAACCCGGACAGCAGCGAACTGGCGCAATCCGCACTGGACCTGGTCGTGGCCGGCACCGAACAGGCCGTACTGATGGTCGAGTCGGAAGCGCGCGAATTGCCCGAAGACATCATGCTCGGCGCCGTCGTCTACGGTCACCAGCAGATGCAGGTCGCCATTGCAGCAATCAACGAACTGGCCGACGAGGTCAACCCCGAACCGTGGGACTGGGCCGCACCCCAGCCCAACCAGGCACTGACCGACCGGGTGGCAGAACTGGCCGAGGCCGGCCTGCGCGAAGCCTACGGCCTGCGCCAGAAGCAGGCACGTTCGCAGCAGATCGACGCGGTGCGTCGTCAGGTCGTCGACGCTCTGGTCACGGCGGAAATGGGCACACTGGAAGTCAACGAAATCAACGACATCTTCCACAATCTCGAAGCCAGGATCGTGCGCAACCGCATTCTGAGCGGCGAACCGCGTATCGACGGCCGTGACACCCGCACCGTACGTCCGATCAGCATTCGTACCGGCGTGCTGTCGCGTACCCATGGCTCGGCACTGTTCACCCGTGGCGAAACCCAGGCACTGGTGGTGGCCACCCTGGGCACCGGTCGTGACGAACAGAAGATCGACGCGCTGCAAGGCGAGTACAGCGACCGCTTCATGCTCCACTACAACATGCCCCCCTATGCCACCGGCGAAACCGGACGCGTCGGCACGCCAAAACGGCGCGAAATCGGCCATGGCCGCCTGGCAAAGCGCGCCCTGGCAGCCGTGCTGCCCGACCGCGAGGCATTCGGCTACACCATGCGTGTCGTGTCCGAAATCACCGAGTCGAACGGCTCGTCCTCGATGGCCTCGGTGTGCGGCGGCTGCCTTGCGCTGATGGATGCCGGCGTGCCGCTCAAGGCCCACGTTGCCGGCATTGCCATGGGCCTGATCAAGGACGGCAACCGCTTTGCCGTGCTCACCGACATTCTCGGCGACGAAGACCATCTCGGTGACATGGATTTCAAGGTGGCCGGCAGCGAAACCGGCGTCACTGCGCTGCAGATGGACATCAAGATCACCGGCATCACCAAGGAGATCATGAAGGCTGCTCTGGACCAGGCGCGCGCCGGCCGCATGCATATCCTCGAACTGATGAAGCAGACAATCGGTGCGCCGCGCCAGGAGATGTCGGCTTATGCGCCGCGCATCATCACCCTCAAGATCAATCCGGAAAAGATCCGCGATGTGATCGGCAAGGGAGGCGCCGTCATCCGCGCACTGACCGAAGAAACCGGCACGCAGATCGACATCGAAGAAGATGGCACCGTCAAGATCGCCTGCACCAGCGTAGAATCGGGCGAGGCTGCCCGGCAACGCATCGAGGCGATCACGGCCGAAGTCGAAGTCGGCAAGACGTACGAGGGAACAGTCGTCAAGCTGCTTGATTTTGGCGCAATCGTCAGCGTACTTCCGGGCAAGGATGGCTTGCTGCACATTTCGCAGATCGCACATGAGCGGGTCAACGCCGTGAGCGACTACCTCAAGGAAGGCCAGCACGTCACCGTCAAGGTGCTCGAAGCCGACGAAAAAGGCCGCCTGCGCCTGTCGATGAAGGCCCTGATCGACGCTCCGGCCAGATCGGAAGAAGCCACCACCAGCACCACCCAGCAGTAATTGCACGCCGCCAGCCCGTCGGCTGAGCGGCAAAGCAAACGGCCATTGCGGATACGATCTGCAATGGCCGTTTGCTTGTGACGCGCCGGTTCGTGCAGCGCGACAAACCGTTCAACGCGCGGCGAGAAAGCCTTCCCACCAGCGCTTGCGGTTATTGGGCACGACACTCCCCTCGCCCAGCGGCTCCGGCGGCACCTGGCTCATGATCCATCCCGGCATCACCCGCGTCTTGCTCGACCCGCACGAAACACCGAGGTGGTGCGGGTCATAAATCACCACGAACGTCGGCACCTGAACATCATCAGCATAAACGATGCCACAATAACGTTCTTCATGCTCCGCATGCAGCAACGCATCGATCTGCTCGATGAAACGGGCCACATTCTCCGCATCAGCTGGCTGGGTGGGCACCTCCTGCCCGACCGCGTACAGATACCAGCCACTGCCGGCATTGATGCGCGGCCAGAAAGCCGCAAGCTGGTCCCACGATAGCAGGCTGTAGAGCAGCCCGTCGAATTTTGCGCGAAAGGGAGTCATCGGGTCATCCTCTGGATGTGCCTGCCAATGGGAGCGGCATGAAAGCAACCGGCATGCCGCGCTCCCCGGGCAGTAAACAGAAACTGATCAGCGTGCTACCTGCCGCTCGCGGAACTCGTCCAGCGTCTTGCAGTCAATACACAAGGTTGCCGTGGGACGCGCTTCAAGTCGCTTCAGGCCAATTTCCACACCGCAGGCTTCACAATAGCCATATTCTTCGCGGTCGATCTTGGCCAGTGTTTCGTCAATCTTTTTGATCAGCTTGCGTTCGCGATCCCGGTTGCGCAGTTCGAGCGCCATGTCGGATTCCTGGCTTGCACGATCATTTGGATCGGCGAACAGGGTAGCATCTTCCTGCATGGCATGAATGGTGCCATCGATATCCTGCGACAACTCGGCTTTCCACGCTTCGAGAATTTTGCGAAAATGGTCCAGTTGCGCCGGATTCATATATTCTTCACCCGACTTGGGCTCATACGGGGTGAACTTGGTGAACTCTGCTGCCGTCATGTCGTGTATCGCTTCCGAGTGGTAACCGAAAACCGACTTAATATCAGAAATATGGATGAAGATCAATACAAATGACACAGCCTGCACTTGCCGCCCTGCTGTTCGATGTTGACGGCACCCTCGCCGACACCGAACGCGATGGGCACCGCCCGGCATTCAATGCCGCCTTCCGCGAACACGGTCTCGACTGGGACTGGGATATCGAACTGTATGGCAAGCTGCTCGAGGTCACCGGGGGTAAAGAGCGTATCCGTCATTATGTGCAGCACTATCTGCCCGACTATGTGCCACCCGCCGATTTCGACGACCTGGTGATATCGTTGCACCGCAGCAAGACGCGCCATTACACCGAACTGCTCGAACGGGGGGGCATTCCCATGCGGCCGGGCGTCGTCCGCCTGATTGCGGAAGCCCGCGAAGCAGGCATGCGTCTGGCCATCGCCACCACCACCACACCGGAAAACGTCACCGCACTGCTGCGTTACAGCCTGGCAGCGGATGCAGCCGACTGGTTCGAAACCATTGCCGCGGGTGACATCGTTCCGGCCAAGAAACCGGCACCGGACATCTACCTGTGGGCCTTGCAGCGCATGAACCTGACGCCTGCGGCATGCATGGCGTTCGAGGACTCCATCAACGGACTGCGCGCCAGTCTCGGCGCCGGCATTCCCACGCTGATCACCGTGAACGATTACACCGCGGACCAGGAATTCACTGGCGCGATGGCGGTACTCGATCAGCTCGGCGAAGCCGGTTCGCCTCCCCGGGTACTGAAAGGGTTGCTGCCGTCAGCCGCGCCGGTCGACCTGACAACGCTGCGAACCCTGCACGCAACCGCCCAACGTCCGCAACAGACGGCTCCGAACTGAAGAAGCGCCGACCAGACGTTCCTTCATGAGCCGCGTTGCTGCCGGAAGCGGAACGGTGCGCCACGGCCGGCATGAAGCATGGCTGGTGAACTGTTCTGCATTAGAACAGGCCGTTGAAAAAGTACTGCAGCACCCGTCTGCGGCGTTGCTGCGATACTCACTCCAACGCCTGTCGATTTGATATGTCTCGTCGTTGCGTTTCTCGCGCCTTGCATCCTGGCGTCCGCGCTACCTTTTTCAACGGCCTGTTAAATGTCGGCGGTTACGTCCGGTTTGCAGGATCGTTCGCGATCCTGTCCGCCACGGATGTGTCAATGACGGAAACCCGTGCGGAATCCACGTTGAACGCCATGGTGACGCGCGTGTCAGTGGGTGATGCGCAGCCCCGGCGCACACCGTCCCGCATCGTTTTTTGAACAGGAATCGAACCCGCAACCCCTGGTTTCGGAGAAAAACGGCCATTCCGACCATGACCCGAACGGGTCCTGGTGCGCCGGAGATGACCCGCGCTTCCCTAGCCGTGCTGTCCGGCGATCGCACCCGACTTGAACAGCGTGTCGCGCAGTTCATGGTCGAATGCCGGATCATGGCGCCGGATCCATTCGAGCACCATTGCTGCATGCTCCTTTTCCTCATCCCGGTTGTGGGCAAGAATGGCGCGCAGTTCCTCATCTTCGCAGGCGTCGACCCGCTGGTTGTACCAGTCGACGGCTTCGAGTTCTTCCATCAGGGAAACAATGGCCCGATGCATGTCTTTGGTGGCCACGCTTAACTTCTCAATGGGTTCATGATAACCTTCGTTCGCCATAATTAATTATCCCTCTTGATCAGACATTGAACTCCCCGGCCACCCGCTCCACCCACTCCGACTCATCCGGTCAAGTCATGCATCAGGCAAGACTTGTCGGCCTCGAACAGGCTTCTCCCAGCGTCCGACTGTTCCGCATCCGCTGCGATGTCGATTCATTCTACCGTCGGGCCGGCCAGTGGATCAACCTTGCCCGCGAACTCGATGGCACGCTTCATACAGCCAGTTTTTCCGTGGCCTCGTCGCCGACAGACGCCGGCACAATCGAACTTGCGATCAAACACAGCACCCGCCATCCGCTGACGCGCTGGCTGCACGAACAGGCTCAGCCCGGGGACAGCGTGCTGATCAGCGATGGCCAGGGTGATTTCATCTGGGAAGCGTCACAGCCGCAACGCGTGGTGCTCATCGGCGCCGGCACCGGCGTGGTGCCGCTCATGAGTATTTTTCGTGCCATCGCCGAAGCCGCTACGGTTCAGGCCACGTTGCTGTACAGCATTTCCAGCCCGGAAGAGTATCTGTTTCGCGACGAAATCGTCCGGTTGTCCTCCCGTCCCGGCTTGCGTCACATTGTGACGCTGAGCCAGCCCAACCCGGGCTGGCAGGGTGAAACCGGACGCATTGGCGAATACCTGCTGCGGCGCGCCGGACTGGACCAGCAAACGTTGTATTATTTGTGCGGCCCGCAAGCCATGGTAGACGGCACCAGCGATCTGCTCGCCACGCTGGGCGTGCCGACCGGACACGTCATCTACGAAAAGTGGTGGTGAGCCGGTCGCTTCAGTCAGCGTCGTCCTGCTGACACACTTCTACCGTCCCATGCTCCGCTTGCTGCAAGCCGTCTGACGCTGGCGCGGTATCGGCGGGCATCTGCGCAGTTTCGGCATGTTGCGAATCGGCTGGCACCTGCACAGTCTCGGCACGTTGCGTGTCGGCAGTCGGTTCGGTCAGATCAGGCGTCCGCCGCACCGGGGGCAGGAATAACGCGGCCACTTCGACTGGCCGCCGCACCGATCGCGCCATGGGCATGAGCGGCAGCGGTTCGTCATCATTACTGCGACGACGCGATCGCGCAGCGGCAGGTTCTGCGGTCGCTGCCCGCACCGGAGCCGGGGCGGCCGCCATCGGCAACACCTCGGTCGGCTCAACTTCGATCTGCACGCCCAGCAACTGCTCGATGTCGGCAAGCGCACGCAGCTCTTCCTCGGCCACGAGCGACAATGCTTCGCCTTGCGCTCCTGCCCGTCCGGTACGGCCGATGCGATGTACATAATCTTCCGCGACACGAGGCAGGTCGTAATTGATGACTACGGGCAACTGCTCAATGTCGATACCCCGCGCGGCCACATCAGTCGCCACCAGCACGCGAATCTCGCCGCGCTTGAACTGATCGAGCGCCTCCACGCGCGCCTGCTGACTCTTGTCGCCGTGGATGGCGTTGGCTGGAATGCCATGGCGGCCCAGATGCTGTGACAGGCGATTGGCGCCAAGCTTGGTCGCACAGAACACCAGCACCTGACGCAGGTCGCGCGAACGGATCAGGTGCGTCAGCAGCGCCGGCTTGTGCTCGCGTTCCACCCGAAGCACGCGCTGTACTACCGTCTCGGCAGCGGTGTTATGCCGCGCCACTTCGATCACACGCGGCATGCGCAGAATGCTGTCGGCCAGTTTGCGGATTTCGCCCGCGAATGTGGCCGAAAACATCATGTTCTGCCGTTGCTCCGGCAGCAGTTCGATGATGCGGCGCAGGTCGGGCATGAACCCCATGTCGAGCATGCGGTCGGCCTCGTCGAGAATGAAGATCCCTACCTGCGACAGGTCGAGCGTCCGGTTCTGCACATGGTCGAGCAGGCGGCCTGGCGTGGCGACAAGCACATCCACTCCTTCGCGCAACTTGGAGATCTGTGGATTCATGTTGACGCCGCCATAGACCACGGTCACGCGCAGAGGCAGGTACTTGCCGTATTTGCGCACGCTCTCCTCGACCTGAATCGCCAGTTCGCGCGTCGGGACCAGAATCAGCGCACGCACCGGATGCCGGGCCGGCGACAGACTGTTGGTCGCAAACGGCGCCAGCCGGCTCAGCATGGGCAGGGTAAACCCGGCCGTCTTGCCGGTGCCGGTTTGCGCACCCGCCATGATGTCGCACCCGGTCAGGGCAACCGGTATCACCTGCGCCTGTACCGGCGTCGGTTCGCGATAACCGCATTCCGACAGTGCGCGCAATACCTCGGGCACCAGACCGAGATCAGCAAAACCCATGAGCACTCCCATCACGTTAACGGCACTATTCTACAGCATACCTGCACAATCTTGACAAAATAACCGGCAATTGCAACCTGCGCTTCCACACCGCCATATTGTCGAGGTTGATTCGCCAGCAAGATTTAATATATAATTAAAAGCTAATATAGTAACTTGTTGACGCACCGGCAAAAATTAACCATTGCTGGTACCATGAATTCTTGCAGTACGCTGGCAATCATCCATTTGAGGTTTTCAGTCCGATGAACAGATACCGAACCGATACCCGGCCACGGCTGGGTCTGCTTGCCTTTCTGATCGGTTGCGCCTGCAGCTTGCCGGCGGGCGCCGAGACTCTCGATTTCGCCCAGTGCGTCCGCACTGCACTACAACAGAACCCTGACCTCATGGGTAGCCAGCAGCGAGTGGTCCAGGCCCAGGCCGGACTGCGCCAGGCCAAAGGCTATGGCATGCCCAAGCTGACCGCCTCGCTCAACGCGATGGGTACCAATGACGCACTCAACGCCTTCGGCATCAAGTTGTCGCAACGTGGCGCGACATTCAACGATTTCGGCGCAGGCCAGTTCAACCCGCAAAACCCGAATGTACTGAGCATCGCACCCTATGCACTCAACAACCCCGGCTTTGTGCACAACTTCGACACCCGTCTGCAACTCGATATCCCGGTCTACACCGGAGGCATGGTCAGCGGCGGCATCCGTCAGGCAGCAGCCTACATCGCTGCGGCGCAAAGCGGCGACAGGGCGGCTCGCCAACAGGTCATCTTTCAGGTGCTGCAGGCTTATGACGGCGTGCATGCCGCGCGTGCCTACCTCGACGTTGCCCGCCAGGCTGAGCTGGCCGCCCGTTCCGAGCTCAAGATGATGGAGAGCATGGAAAAGAGCGGCACGATCATCAAGAGCGATCTGCTGCTGGCACAGGTACGCCTGCAGGACGTTCAGGTCGACGAGTCACAGGCCGAAAACGCCGTGGCCGGGGCCCTCGACCAGTTGCGCATGCTGCTCGGGCTGGCGCCGGACGCCCCGGTGGATGTTGCCGGCCCGGCCGAAGTCAGACCGATGGGCGAACCACTGCCTGAGCTGCGTCGTCTGGCCATGGACAACAATCCCGGCATCCAGGCGCTGCGCCACAAGGTTGACGCCGACACGGCCAATGTCGATGTGGCGCGCGC
>JAJXUP010000131.1 GCA_021782795.1 Pseudomonadota bacterium
ATACAGCTTCTGCGGATGGAAATAATCTCGCATCGCCTGACTGCCAGTCGCGCCAGTTCGCGGCTGGCCGTCAAACCACGGTGATCTTCCGGCAGCAGCTTTCATCCCCAGCCCATGCAAATTCAGTAAAATCCGCTACAATACCTCGCTACAACGCCGTTCGCGTCACAAGACAACCCATTTATGCCGGAAAATGTTCGAGCCCTGCTGGTCATTCTGCTGGCAACGTTTGCCGCCAGCTATTTCGTACGACCTGCGTTGTCCGGGCTGATCGATCCCGACCGCCTGACCCGCTGGCGCAATGCCTGGATGGTGATGTCGTCGCTGGCGTTCCTCTCGCCGGACATCTGGATATTTTTCTTCCTTGCCACGCTCTACCTGCGGTATCTGTCCAGGCAGGAACCCGCACCGCTCATATACGCGTTGATGTTGTGCGTCGTGCCTCCATTAGGCGCCATAATTCCGGGTTTCGGTTTCATCAACTATCTGTTCCAGATCGATTACCTGCGCCTGCTGTCGCTGATCGTGCTGTTGCCGGCAGCACTGGCGCTCAGACGCCACTCTGAACGGCTGGCGTTCGGTCAGAACTGGCCCGACCGACTGCTGATCGGCTACCTGGCGCTCACCGTCGGCCTGCAACTGCGCGACACCACTCTCACGGACATGCTACGTCAGGGATTCTATTCCATACTCGACGTGTTTCTGCCCTACTACGTCATGAGCCGCGGCCTGCAAAAATTCGAGCAGTTCCGCGAGACCCTGTCCGCATTCGTCTATGCCGCCAGCATGATCGCGCTCATCGCCGGATTCGAATTTTTCAAGCACTGGCTGCTATACAAATCCATATCGGCCAACTGGGACATTCTAGCCAGCAACTTCTATCTGGACCGCGGCAGCAGCCTGCGTGCCGTAGCTGCAATGATCAGCCCGATCGCGCTCGGTTACGTCATGGTCGTCGCCCTGGGGCTGCTTGTCGCCATCAGCCCGGCAATACCCGACACACGCACCCGGCGCCGCATCTGGCTGATGCTGGCGCTCGGACTGTTCTTTCCGCTGTCTCGCGGCCCATGGGTTGGCGCCGGTCTGCTGCTGGTGGCGCTGCTCGCCACCGGGCCGAATGCGGTCAAGCGCCTGTTCATGCTGGCTGTGCTTGGCGCCGCCAGCATCCCGATCCTGTCGGTTTTACCCGGTGGCGAAAAAATCCTCAACCTGCTGCCGTTCATCGGCCACATCGATCGGCAGAACATCGATTACCGCCATGACCTGATCGAAAAATCGATGATCGTGATCCGGCGCAACCCCCTGTTCGGATCGGTCAACTTCCTGCAAACGCCGGAAATGCAAAGCCTGATCCAGGGGCAGGGCATCATCGACCTCGTCAACACCTATATCGGCATCGCGCTCGGTTATGGACTGGTGGGTGTATCGCTGTTTGCCGGCTTTTTCGCCAGTATCGTGCTGCCTCTGCTGCGGCGCAATGATACCGATACCGATGCAGCAACAGCCCTCCTGCGTCGCAGCCTGCTCGCCGTGCTGCTGGCCATTCTGCTGATGATCTTCACCGTCAGCCCGATCGGCGTCATTTCCTACCTGTACTGGACAGTCGCCGGCATCGGCGTGGCCTGCCTCAATCTGGGGCGCGCAACAGAACGCGCCCCACATCACGGCGTCGCGCAAAATTCATACGTATGAATTGGTGATTGCCTTATAATTGCTGCGTATCCAGCACAGCCGGGCCGACACGGGAATCTGCATGAGTTTTGTCGCATCGAACGATCCGCCGTCAACCACCTCGCATCTGTTGTCCTGCGTCATCGTCAACTACCGCACGCCGCATTTCCTCATCGACTGCCTGCCAGGCCTGTTGCACGAGCTGTCCGACCTCGATGCGCAGGTCGTGATCGTGGACAACGACTCGCAGGACGGCTCTGCCGACACGTTGCGCGAATGGGTCCGCGCGCATCAGGCTGGCAACCGTGTCAGCGTGCTCGACTCGGGATTCAACGGCGGTTTTTCTTTCGGTAACAATTTCGGCATCCGTGCCATGCCGGCACAGTACTACCTGCTGCTCAACAGCGATACGCTGATCCGCCCGGGTGCAATCCACACCCTGCTGGATGCCGCATACCATCACCCTGAGGCAGGCATCCTCAGCCCGCGCCTCGAATGGCCGGACGGTACCGGACAGGAAAGCTGTTTCCGCTACCCATCACCGTGGAGCGAATTCAGCGATGCCGCCAAGACCGGGGTACTTGACCGCCTGCTCGCGCGCCATACCGTGGCCATGCCGGTGCAGGACAGCATCGCCCGCCCCGAATGGACCAGCTTTGCATGCGTACTCATCCGCAGCACGGTGTTCAACGAGATCGGCCTGCTCGACGAAGGTTATTTCATGTATTTCGAAGACGTCGAATTCTGCCTGCGCACCCGTCATGCCGGCTGGGACATCGTGCACGACCCTGCGGCGCATGTGGTGCACCTGCGCGGCGGCAGTTCACCGCTCAAGGAACAGACCCGCCTCAGGCGCCGCTTGCCACGCTATTTCTACCAGTCGCGCACCCGCTTCTACCGTCAAAGCGCCGGCATACTGGGCCCGACAGTCGCCAACCTGATGTGGTGGCTGGGCAGGCTGGTGTCCGGCCCGCGACAACTGCTGGGCCGCGATGACAAGCGTCCGCCGGAACGGCAGGGACACGACATCTGGACCAACTGGCTCCATCCCCTCAAACCCTGGGCCCCACCGCGAACATGAATGCCATGCCACCCACATCCCGCCTGCCGCATTTCGTCATCATCGGCGCCATGAAATCGGCCACCACCACCTTGCACCGTCAACTGTCCGAACAGCCCGGCATTTTCGTGTGCACGCCCAAGGAACCCAATTTCTTCAGCGACGACCGCGAATACGCCCGTGGTCTGGCATGGTATGCCGGACTGTTTGCTGACGCGCCGCACACCAGCCTGCTCGGTGAGGCCAGCACGCATTACACCAAACTGCCGACCCACCCGGACAGCGTGCCAAGGATACGGCAGCATCTGCCCGAAGCGCGCTGGATCTACGTCATGCGGCAACCGGTCGACCGGCTGGTGTCACATTTCATCCATGAATGGAGCATGGGGGTTTACCGCTGCGGTATCCGCGAAGCCATCGACCGCTATCCAGAACTGGTGGACTACGGCCGCTATGCCATGCAACTCGAACCCTGGTTCGAAGCCTTTGGCCGCGACCGGGTATTGCCGGTGTTCTTCGACCGGCTGCTTGCCGCGCCGCAGGCAGAACTGGAACGCATCTGTACTTTCATCGGTTACCCCGGTCAACCGCAATGGATGCAGGAGTTAAAAGCGGAAAATGTCTCCAGCGAGCGTATCCGACGCTTTCCGGGCTACCGCGTGCTGATCGAATCGGCAGCCGCTACCTGGCTGCGCCGCAATCTGGTACCGCAAGGCCTGCGCAACAGGGTCAAATCCCGTCTGCGCATGCAGGAACGGCCCCAGCTCGACGACGCAACACGCGCCGAACTCGAAACCCGCTTCGACCCCGATCTCGCCCGCCTCGGACAATGGCTGGGCACCGAACTCGACTGCCGCAACTTCAGACAGGTCACCGCGGCCGGGCCATTGAACTGGGTCGCTTCCCATGACTGAGGCACCCGCCACCCACAGCATCGGCGTCGTTGCCATCGGCCGCAACGAGGGCGAGCGTCTGCGCGCCTGCCTGGAATCGGTCATTCGGCGTGCCGAACGGGTCATCTATGTCGATTCCGGTTCGACCGACGACTCGGTATCCATGGCGCGCTCGCTCGGCGTGGAAGTCGTCGCACTCGATCTTGCCCGTCCATTTACGGCGGCACGGGCACGCAACGCCGGATTCGCCCGTTTGCGCGAATGCCTGCCAGACGTACACTACGTCCAGTTCGTCGATGGCGACTGCGAAGTGCGTCCATCATGGCTGGAACAGGCAGCAGCATTTCTCGACAGCCGCCCGCAGTACGCAGTGGTCTGTGGTCGACGGCGCGAACGCTACCCGGAGCATTCGCCCTACAATCGCCTGTGCGACATGGAATGGGATACCCCGGTCGGCGAAGCGCGCTACTGTGGCGGCGATGCCATGATGCGCGCCGATGCATTGCAGGCTGTCGGCGGTTACCGTGAATCGCTGATCGCGGGTGAAGAACCGGAGCTGTGCGTGCGCCTGCGTGCTGTCGGCTGGAAAATCTGGCGACTGGATGCCGAAATGACGCTGCACGATGCCGCACTGTCCCGTTTCGGCCAATGGTGGCAGCGCACCAAACGTGGCGGCTATGCGGCCGCAGAAGCCGAACACCTGCACGGCGCGCCGCCTGAACGGCACGGCGTGCGCCAGGCATGGAGCGCCCGCCTGTGGGGTATCGGCCTGCCACTGCTGGCCATCGCACCGCTGCCCTGGGCCGGCCCGGCCAGCCTCGCCATCCTGCTCGCCTATCCGCTGCAAACCGTTCGACTGGCACTGCGCGGCCACCGTTCTGCACGCGACAACTGGCTGCAGGCAGGCTTTCTGGTATTGGGGAAATTTCCCGAAGCGGCCGGCCAGCTCAAGTTCCTCTACAACCGCTTGTCCGGCAAGACTGCCCACCTGATCGAATATAAATGACCCCCTCGCCCGACACGGACCAGACACCACCCAGCGTGCCGACGCTGCGTTCGCCCGAACAGGCGCGAAAGACACGCCCCATGCTCAAAAACCCTGCCACGCGCCTGTAATTACGACATGCGCATTGATTGTATATGGTTAATTGAATATGAAGATTACGTTTATCCTGCCTACCGTAAATATGAGCGGTGGTATAAAAGTCATCGCCATCTATGCAAAAAAACTGGCCGATCGTGGTCACGAAATCGTTCTGATTTCCCCGCCACCCCCCGATCTGCCCCTGAAACGCAAAATAAAATCCCTGCTCACAGGCAAAGGCTGGCCCATTGCTCATCCCTTTCCATCGCACCTGGATAACCTCGGCCTGGATCACCGGTTGCTGGATACACATCGCGCGGCCACCGATGCAGACGTACCTGATGCAGACGTCGTCATCGCCACATGGTGGGAAACGGCTGAGTGGGTCAACAGCCTCTCAAGCGCCAAAGGCGCAAAAGTCTATTTCATCCAGCACCATGAATTGCATGATTTCATTCCTGCCGCGAGCAGTCGGGCCACTTACATGTTGCCTCTGCATAAAATCGTGATCGCCAGTTGGTTACGAAACCTCATGCGCGACGAATATTTCGACCACGACGTCGACCTTGTACCAAACAGTGTCGACAAAACGCAATTTTATTCTGCCGTTCGTGACAAGCAGCCTGTCCCGACCATCGGATTTTTGTATCATACGAGCCAGTATAAAGGCGTGGACATTTCCTTGAAGGTCATTCGTCAGTTACGCGACATCTTTCCGGATCTGCGGGTCATCGCTTTCGGTTCAATCCTGCCTCCCGCACTGGC
>JAJXUP010000016.1 GCA_021782795.1 Pseudomonadota bacterium
CGTGCTCAGGAATGAAGCGTTCGATTCGACCATGGAACTGCTGATCAGCTCGTGTGGCCTGTCAGAAGCCATCAAGACTGGGCCGCAGGAGGCAAAAATAGAATTTTCCGGGTCTCCGCCGGACATCCGTGCCGAATTCGATGACATATTCGGTCGCTTCCATTTCCGCATGGAAGCCGTCATGAGTCCGACAGGCAAGAAGAATGTGGTGATCCGGATCAATGACGGGCAGTCAACCGAAACGGATTTCATCTCGTTGCCGTTTGATTCCGGGTCGCGCGAAATCATTCTCAAGAATATTCATGCGCCGACGGGGTTGGTGCTGGTCACCGGACCGACCGGCTCTGGCAAGACCACCACCATGTATTCGATTCTGCGTGAAATCAATCCGATCCAGCGCCGGGTGTTTACGGTGGAAAACCCGGTTGAATATCACAATGGCATGTGGATACAGCATGAGCTGCCGCGGCCGAAGATGGATGGGAACCGGCGGCAGACCGAAGGCGACGTGGGACGCGAATATCTCAAGGCATTGTTGCGCGAGGCGCCCGACGTCATTCTCTGGGGCGAGGTACGTGACGATCCGGAACTGGTCAAGACCTTGCTTGCCGCCGCCAATACCGGTCATCTGGTCGTGACCTCGCTGCACACCAATTCGGCACCGAAAGCGGTGTTGCGCCTGCTCGAGCTGGGTGCGAACCGTGATGCCCTGGCTTCGGTGCTGCGACTGGTCATCGCACAGCGGCTGGTTGCCAGGTTATGTGAGCACTGCAAGGCGCCTGATTTGCGCTCGGAAACATTGCGTACCTTTCGCGAACACCATGTGCACCAGTTTACACCGTATGTGGCTGTCGGCTGTCCACACTGCGGCGATATTGGCTACCGCGGTCGACAGATGATCTACGAACTCATGCCGGCCTATACCGTGCGGCAGCTTATCGAGGAGGGTGCTTCGATATCACGCATCGAGCAGGAAGGCGTGCAGCGCACGGAAACCATCTGGTACCGCGGGCTGAATCTGGTGGCGGCTGGCGTGACATCGATGGACGAGTTGATGATCCGGGCGGATCGGCACTGATATGTTGATCGGTTATCGCTATTTTGCGCATACGCAGGCTGCCAAGGCAGTCAATGGCCTGATCTACGCTGAAGACAGTGATGCGGCCTATGCCAAGCTCAAACGGGCCGGGTTGCGTGTCTCCAGGGTGCGAATCGATGTGGCCGGCACCATTAATGGGCTGGGGGGGAAATTCGATGTGCGTGAACTGGTGCGCTTCTATCGAACCATGGGCAAACGGCTCGAAGTCGGAAAACCACTGATCAGTGGCATGGAGGCGGCAATATCCTTCACCACGGATCCGATGCTGGTCAATGCGCTACGCTTGATGCAGCAGCGCCTGATCGACGGCGCAAAGATTGCTGATGCGATGCAATCGGCGGGTTTTCCCGAACGGGATCTCAATGTCATACGTGCGGCCGATGCTGCCGGAAAACAGGGGCAGGCATTTGTGCGTCTGGCTGATGACGTAGCTCGTGCAGAGCGCTTGCGTTCGGCAATCCATTCCACTTTTCTGCCGATGAAAGTGCTGGCCGTGGTTGGCCTGGTCGGCATCTATGCCGCCATGGGCTGGCTGTCACCGACCATGATCCATTTTTTTGCGCAATGGTCAGGTGGTAATGCGCCCCATCTGCCGCCTCCGATCGTCCTGTACAACGAGCTTGCCCTGTGGGTCACTGGGCACAAGGTCATTGCAGGTGTGCTGCTGGCAGGCATGATCGTCGCCGGTGATGCCATGATAAAAAGCCGTTTTGTGCGAGAGATGGCGGATTACTGGGATAACTGGCGAATGATCTCGGAGAAATCTGACCACTCGTCCGCGTGGACTTCCTTCAGTCTGCTGTACGACGCCGGCGGTATTTCGGCGTATGAATCTGCGGCGGTTGTGCGCAAGGGCTGCGCGCGACTGGATTCGCAGGATATGTTCCATCGCATGGACAAGATACTCCGGCTCGGGGTACCGATTTCGGTTGCCGTCGAACGTGCCGGATTTCCGGCATATGTCGTCAATGGCGTCAAGTCTGCAGAGGAAGGCGGAGCAAGTCTGGCCGAGGGACTGCTCGGCATGGTGACCGATCTCGAACAGGATGTCGAGGTCATGACTGACATCCTGAAAATCAAGATTACCTACCTGTCGCAGTTGTTTGGCGGTTTGATTGTGAGCGGTTTCTTTTATGTCACGCTCTATCCGATGTACGTGCAAATAGGGCAGAAGCTATGAGTGGTGTGCGATATCGCAGATCCCGTCTGCCGCGTCGGCCGACCAGGATGATCCGGTTGTGGCGGGGGATGACCTGTGCCTGGGTGCTCCGCCAGGGTGGATTCAGTCTGGTGGAGATGATCGTTGCTGTTGCGATGCTCGGCATTCTTGCTGCCGCTGCCATGTCGGCCTTCAGTGGCAGTGAACAAAGCAAGACGGCCGCACTGATGAGCAAGATGCAGGAAATTGCCAATGCGGTGTCAATGTACCAGCGTAATACCGGATGCGTGCCCAACAATGTCTCGGTGCTGTTCGACAAGTTGCTGGCAACGGCGGCCAACAATTTCTGTTCCGTTTCCACGCAAGCGAATTATGGCAATCAGGATTATCTCTCACCGATGCCTGGCGATGGTGGCAAAGGGGTGCTGCTCAACCAATTGGGTGTGGAAAACGGTGACTTGCTGATTCGGCAAAATCTGACTGGCACCACCCCGAACAATTATGCCATCGAGGTCATCAATCCTGGCGATGCGCTGTATCCGCTGCTCGCAGCCTGCAATGGCGTGGATTACACCGGGGTGGCAACCGGCAACCTGCCTCATGATTTTGTGAACGGAGCGGCATGTGTATATGTGGCGGCAGACAACAGTGTGGGGATGCTGATCAGCCGCTATTGAATATTGGCGAATGCAAGGAGCGTTATTTATGAACAGGTCGCGACACCCGGGCAACATGCAGCGCGGTTTCAGTCTCGTTGAAGTCATCATCACCATTGCCATCATTGGCATCCTCACAGCGGGTCTCATGACCGCGTTGTCCAGCGGGGATGATTCCAAAGTCACCGCACTGTTTGCCAAGGCCCAGGATATCGCCAAGGCTGTCACCCTGTACGAGGCCAGGACGGGCTGTGTCCCGGCACGGCTCGATCTGCTGTTCAACAAGGCGCTGGCAGCCACGCCGGCCAACAATTTCTGCAATCAGGCGACAACGGCCCTGTATGGCAATGAAGACTATATTTCCGCCATGCCGGTCTCGGCGACCGGCCTTGCAGCAGGATCGACGCAGGGACCGCTCGACCTGACCAAGCTGGGGTTTTCCAACGCATATATCTGGATTCAGCAGAATACGGGTGGCATCCAGGATTACTCGCTCATGATCAGCGGATTACCACTGCAGGACCAGCAGGAGCTCATGAGCAAATGTGACGGACAGGATTTCAGTCAGGGCCAGGCGATGCCACAAAGCGGTAGCGCCAACGCAACCTGGCCCTGCACGCAAAGTGGCTCCGACGTCACCATGCTGATCAACAAGTACTGATTTCCGGGGGCAACGACGCATGAAAGCGCAATCCGGTTATATCGCCGTGCTGTTTGCTGCGCTGCTCGCGCTGGGGCTGGCGTTGACTGTGGGTACGATGGTTGCTCAGCTCAAGCATGCCGGTGCGCTCGACCGTTCGATGGTGGTGGGTGACACCGGTGCACGGCAGGCCGAACTGGCTACCATGCAGAAGCAACTGCTGACCTGGTATGGCAACAATGCCTGGGTTGTCGATAGCCAGTCGGGGAGACCGCCCCTGGCTGGAATGCTCGTCCAGGCAGGCGTTCAGACCGCCGGTGCCGCGGTCGACGTGAGTGACCGGGTGATCAGCAACGGCATCGGTTACCACGTGTTTGCCTTCTGGTTTCCCCTGGCAGGGGCAACGGGCACTGGCCTGGACGAGGCTACCGGCACGTTCAGTCCCGGAATGCTGAATGGCCAGCCAGCACTCACACCTTATGTCCTGGTATCCGGGCGTGCACTCGAAACCCTGCGCGTGCAGCAGACGCGGCTGACACTCTATCGCATTGCCGATATGTTGACTGCGTATTTCGAAGATCGGAACGAAATGGACGCCGATCGTAGTGATGACATCAACTGGTTTCGTGACAGCGCCTGTGCAGGCGATGGCCTGGCACTGCCATGTTATGGAACCGATGTCACGCCTGCCAGCGCCGTGCCGATAATCCAGACCGTGCTTCCGGCGCGGATCGGGTTGTCCGCAGCAGATCTGGTCACGGCATGGGATCCGCAGGGCGGGATCAGCGTTAACAATTACACGGTGGCCGCATCGCCGCCATACAGCATCATGTTAAGTGCCTCGCTGCCCTGGGGCAGCAGCCTGAATGTGCATGCGGTATCTGAATTCTAGCCGATGACCAGGGGGGGCCATGATTGACCTCAAACAGCGCTTGTTCGACATTCTGCAGAATACCTTCGTTTCCGACGTACACCTGACGGTTGGCGAACCGGTGTGGTTTCGTGCCATGGGGGTGATGCGTCGCGACAGCGAGCAGCTGATTTCCGATTCCGATGTGTCCATGTTGCTGCGGGATTTCGGCATCAATACACCGGCCGACAAACTGGCCGCACCGCGTAACAGCGGTAAGGATGGTGATGGGTTTGCGGTTACGTTCGATTCCTGGCGGTTGCGCGTCGATCTGGTGTATGCCAACGGACGCCGGCTGGCTATCGTCATGCGCAAACTCAATAGCCGTATGCCAACGGTCGAGGACATCGGTCTTCCTGCAGCGCTGATCCAGCAGATCGACCGGCCGACCGGGCTGATCCTGATTACTGGTGCCACCGGATCGGGAAAATCGACCACGCTTGCAGCCTTGCTCGAAGGTCTGAACGTCAGGCGTGAAGGTCATATCATCACCATCGAGGATCCGGTCGAATATCCGTTGCATTCGAGGAGATGCAAAGTGACCACGCGCGAGATCGGGCTGGAACGGGATGCCAGTTCGTTTGATGCCGCGTTGCGCAGCGCCATGCGTGAAGATCCGGACATCATCATGATTGGCGAAATCCGTGATTATGAAACCATGCGCTCAGCGTTTTCAGCGGCGGAAACCGGGCATCTGGTGCTGTCCACGCTGCATACCAACTCGGCCATCAAAACCATTGATCGGGTGCTGTCATTTTTTCCTGCCGATGAAAAGGATTGGGCGCGCAATATCTTCTCCTCGGTGCTCAATTGCGTCATGTCGCAGACGCTTGTGCGTCGGCTGGACGGCAAGGGGCGCATGCTGGCTTACGAGCTCATGATCAATAGCCCGAACATCGCATCCATCATTCGTGAGGACAAACTGCAAACATTGATGAATGCCATTGGACAGTCAGGCGATTCAGGCAACGTGCTGATGAACAACAAACTCGCAGAAATGGTGCGTTCGAGCCAGGTCAGTCTTGAAGAGGCGCTGGCCGCAGCCTATGACCCCAACGAACTGCGTAACAAGCTGAGCTACCATTGAAAAAGGCTGCCGGCATGATGCTACCTGCAGGTGATGATGGATTCAGTCTGGTGGAAATTCTGGTGGCCATCGCCCTGATGGCCATCATGACGGTTGCGGTTGCGCCGCAACTGAAATACCTCATCGGTTTTCAGTCTGCGGCCGACACCCGTAACCGCCTGTCGGAATTACAGTCAGGGTTTGCTGCCGCATATCTGGCCAATATCGGCAGCATCGAGGCTGATCCCGGTGCGGAAATCAATTTCGGCGTATCCGGAATCATGGCGCCGGCCACGGCGGCCGCCGGAGCGCGCTGCAGCGCCGCCAGCGGCAATTTTGTGGCATGGTCGGATTACTCGGGACATGCGGCAGCAAGTCTGGTGGATGATGGCTATGGCGCGCCACTGTGCATTTTCATCAATCCGCAGGCATCGATGCAGAGCAACGGCGTGACGCTGTACTACCACACGGTAGCTTTCGTATCCACCGGTCCGAATAACGTGCTGGACACGGGCACTGGCCTGAACGCAAATGGCAGCTTGCTGCTCGCTGGTGATGACAGCGGCGTACTGTTCGATGGTCGCGCATTCGCCAACAGCAATTTCATTGTTACTGCCGGCAAGATGCGCACCATTGTGCAGGCCCTGGAAACCTATTACCTGGCGCGTTATCAGGCCGATCCGACCCGGTCTTCGTCCATTGATTACTGGTCCGATGGTACAGGTAGCCCGGATCCGGCCCGCTGGGATTCCACCAATCCGGGGAACCTGATTGGCTGGCTGCCGGTGGCTGCCCCGATGTTTACCGGATCGTCCACCGACCTGGCAAGCGCGCTCTCTCTGTCGCGTGACGATGTGACCGATGGCTATGGCAATGTGATCCGGTTCGAAAATGCAGGCAATGACGTGCGATCGCCTGACAACGGTGTTGATGTCAACATGACCACCCCCCCGTATACCGCGCTTGTTTCCACCACCCTGCCAGGCAATGTGGCGTATGCGCAAGCTGCTGTTGGGGTCAATAATTGAAAGAGGCCCATTCATGAGACCGTCATTCATTCGTCTGGTGATCCCGGTGATGTGCGCCGGATCGGTGTGGGTGCAACCACTCACTTCAACCGCAGCCGACATCGATCCGTTCACTGGTCAGACACTGGCCATCGAGCAGACCCGCGCCGTGCTCGAGCTGACCAAAGCGCAGAATAGTTTGCTTGAGGAACAGACCAAAAAGGCGCGTGCGGAATTCATGCTCAGGAACGCCGACAGGATTTTCGCTGCCGAATTGCGCCGCCAGCTTGACCAGGCCAGTGGCAGGGCCGGTTCGGGTTTTGGCGGCGGCTACCCTGCGGTGCGTTTCCCGGGGCCCGACCCCGTGTCGCGGAGCGCAAAAAAACGCACCGATGCGCTGACCGCGCCGATATTTCCAGCTGCGAACGTCGTTACCCGTCCGTCTGGGTCAGTCGGGCCACATCTGATCGGGATCCTGCAGCGTAACGATGGAAAGCAGGTGGTGGTGGAGGCTGCGGGGCAAGTGTCCTATGTACGGGTTGGCGAACACGCATCTGGCCTCGGGGTGGTCGAGTCGATCGGCACTGCCAGCGCGAGGATCGGCGGGCGCGACATCAGCATCGAAAGCCTGTCGGTGGATGATGTCGACAGGCAGGACGTCAGGATGCTCGCTGGCCGGGCGCTGAATCCGGCTGGAGGGAGTGGAGGCCTGCCTCCACCTGCCGGCCTGAGTCCGGCCGTGATCCCGAGTCGTTGAACTGCGTTGCCACGGAGTTGGGTCATGAAGTGGATCGTGCGTGATGGATTGATTTGCGGACAGCTTGTCCTGGCGGCGTTACTGGCCGGGTCCGGCGTGGCCTGTGCTGGCAGCAAGTCGAGCAAGACCGTGCTGGTTTACGAATCAGTCGGTCAGGCGCCGAGCTATCCTTTGGGATTTTCAGTCTATACCGCTGGTCTGGGTTATACCGCTGCGCGCGGCATGACTTACGAACTGGACAATGCCAGGGAAGTCGATGCCGCTGCAAGCGGCGTTGCACAGATACCGGTCATCGCGGCTGCAGACAGTCACGGTAATCCGCTCGCGCAGGATGCGCTGCTGGCGAGGGCCAACCAGACAGTTCTTCCGCTTGCCTTGGCGTTGGCCACACAGTTGTCCGGTTACATGACGCGGGCGGGGTCGGCGTCAGCGATGTTCAATTTCCAGCAGCAGGTCATGGTGCAGGGCAACAGCCAGCCAATGTATCTGGTCTGGCAGGAAATCGTCGATGCCAGCGGTCGTCCGCGTTATGGCAATGTACAACTGATCCCCAGCGCACCGAATTTCGTCTATGGCGTCTACCTGCCGCAAGCGGTGGATGCCACCCTGCCAGCCGGTTTTTCTGCCTGGTCTGCCGCGGCGCTGACCGGCAATCAGGTCGGTGGGGCCCTGCCGCCGCCCGGCAGTCTGCAGTGGCAGCAGGTCAATCAGCAATTGCAGCCGGTCACTGCCGCACAGGTCTTCTCACTGGGTGGCGCGTTTGATGCCCCGACGGTCAACCCCGGAGCCAATGCCACGACCCCCGGCTGCCAGAGCAGCAATGGACAGGTGCTCTGCGACCCCGATTATGGCCTCAAATGCCTGATCAATCATGCCGGTGATGCGGGCTGTCCGGTTGTGCCGATCAATGGTTTCACCGATTTCATCAGCCTGGAAAATGCTGCTGGCGCCAGTGGCGGATACCTTGACTATGTGCGCAGTTTGAGGCCAGTGTATACCAGCAGCACCAATGCCCAGGGCCAGACGGTGCAGACGGCGCAGGTGGCGGTGGACGTGACCAGTCGTGTGTGGATGCAGCAGAGCGTGATGAATTGTCAGCCCGCGTTCGAGCCAAATTCATGGCCCTGGGCTTTTGGTCTGCAATGTATCTCACCGGCAGGCGGTGCGGTATTTCTGTTTTCCAATCCCGTCATTCCATCCGGGTGGGACAATACCGGAGGCAGCGTTACAAATGGAGAAACATTGCCAGGCGGTGTGCTGCAGACCGAGCAGGGAGATGCGCAAGGCAACTGCCCGACGATTGCTGGTGCAGAGCTTTACTATTCGCTCAAGCCGTTGCGTCATGGCGTGCAACCCTGGCAAACAGTCATCCCGATTTGTTATTTCTTTGTACCGAACGGTACTCAGTACCAGATCTACACCCAGAACAATGGTCAGGTCACCTGGGGGTATTTCGGCAATTATGGCGCGCCATATATTGTCAACTACTCCGGCGTCGCATCGGTGACCGCCGGGACCGCATCCGGTGGGACGTTCACCAATAGCGGCAATATCGGTTATCAGGTGCTATCGGTGGTCGACCGCTATTGGGTGACGCCCGATGGCAATTATTTTCTGGTCGGCGAGCAGACCGCTACGCCACAGATACCGCAACAGCCGTATAGCAAATCCGTCAGTCTGCCGATGGGTGCCGAGCCCACGGCCTACAGCGACATGATTATCGATCCGTTCCGTACCAGCCAGATTTATGACTACCTCGATGATACGGTCAATGGTTTGCCGGCTGCGGCCTATCCGTATGTTGCGCCGATCGTGGAGCAACCGTGAGTGGATTGTGTGCGCAAGCGGAGCAGACAGAATGGAGGGCGTGATGAAACGAGGATACGTATTCGGGATAGGCGACCGTTTAAGCAATGCTGGTCGGGGTTCGGTATGGGGACTGGTTCATCTGCTGTTGGCAATACTGGTCATGGTGCCGTTCACCACGACCTGCCAGGCGGCGGCATGGATTACCTGGCCAGGCACGTCAGTTGCTGTGCCACAGGATGACTTTCGTCTGGTCGGGCAGGGCAGTTTCAGCCCCGGGGCCACGGGTGGGCTTGATGTGTCCGAAGCCATGATTTCTGGCGACAAGTGGATCACGCTGGGCAAGGAAACTGTGGGCACGCTCGGGCTTACCAACCAGCAGATTTCCAGCGCCATGCAGAAATTTCCCAAGAATACCGCATATGTATTTGCCCAGTATTCGCCGGAAAATGCGAGTGGACGCATCACCGTACAAAAGGTGGAAAAAACGCCAAGTGGTCAGGTGCGTGTATGGCAGGCGGATTTTACGCCGTGGAGCGGGGAGTTGTGGAAGGCGCAGGGGAAATACCGTAATGCAGATGAAATTGCAGCGGGATCCCTCGGTTATAACCCGTTCGCGGCCTTTTCCGGAACACGGGGCGACCCGGTATTCCATGGCATGGACTGGCAGGCAATGATGGTGGCCGTGGGGCATGCCATGCGGCGCTACGGCGCGGCATTCGGCTTTGTGGCTGTGGATCAGCCGAATGTGATCCAGCAGACTTCATCCAGTTCGGGATGGTTTACCAGTTCGGTCACCACCACCATCAGTGGATATGTCAAGCCGGTGTGGTTTGTCGCGACGCCCATGGAGGCGAGCCCAACTGGCCAGACCGGACAGATCTGCGTGACCGGAGGCGCTGGGGTCAGTACCTCCTCATGTGACGATCCGGCTCACGTGGCCACTGCCGGGGTGCTGTTCAGCCAGTGGAGCGGTGGCAATATGCCGCAAACCCAGGACCTGATCTACCGTTACGTCAATACCCAGTCGGGATGGAGCATTCTGGCGTTCACGATGCTGTTTGTCATTGTGACCATGGGATTTGCGACCTTGCTGACACCAGAGCTTCTTGCCACGGAAGGAGCGCTGTCGGTGGGTGAAGCCAGTGCAGAAGCCTATCTGGGGCTCAATGCCATTGCCAATGGGTCCGGCAATCTTCAGCAGGCGCAGAATGGCCTGTTCGGTACCACCGGTAATGGCTGGCTGCGCTCGGAAGCCTCGGCAGCCAACGGGCCGTTCGAGCCGGTATTCTTCAACCGTATTGAACAGCGCCATGTGGATATCCCGATGGGGAGCGACAACAGTTTGACGGGCGCCAATATGCTGTATCTGGGGAATTGCGGAGCCGGGTTCACTGTCGGGCAATGTCGCAGCATGGGGCTGGATCCTGGCAGCATGTGGCGGCCGGACAGTTATGCCGAATACAACAGCACCAAGGCCATGCGGCAACGTTACCGCAGTTGCACCGCACCCGTCGAGCAAGGCGGATTGGGCTTGAGTGGCGCTGCTGCGGAGCAGTGTGCTGCGCCTGCAGGCCAGGTCATTGGGGGGACCCCATAGAGGTCGCGCCTGAAACAGGGTTTATTGTCGTTCATTCTGGAGAAACCATGGATCATGTGATTTTTGACAAACTGATTGAATCCCAGTCCTGGCATGGTGCCAACGGGTCGGGAAAGATTACCTTGCGGCATCATGCCTTGGCGCATAATCCAGTGCCGGACATGGGGGCAGATGATGTGCTGCAATTGCGCAGACGGCTCCATCTGTCGCGAGCCTTGTTTGCGCGCTGCCTGCGCACCAATGTGCGCACGCTGGAAAATTGGGAGCAGGGCCGCGCACGACCGAACGCGCAGGCCATCTTGCTGATGCGGATGGTTGAACAGTATCCCGATACGATTTCCCGGTTGGCCAAAGTCTAGTATCGGTATGTCACAACCACGCTTGTTCCGGGCAGACGGCTGACGTGGCGCCGTGATGTGCGTCAGCCTCAGCCGGCCATCATCCGCTGAAGCTGTCGGTCGCATCAGGCATGGGACGGCGGAGAAACCTGCCATGGTGTGTTGTCAGCCTGAGGGTTTTATGCCGGCCAACCCGCAACGGCAGCCACTGTTCGGAGCAGACGCGCGTTACGAGCTGCGGCGTGATTCCCTGCCCATTCTGACATGGGATAGTACTCGGTGTCCTATGGGTCACCGGGTTGCGACCGCGTGGTATTTCCGGTTAATTTCGCATTGTGTGATCGGATTTTCTGCTATTTGTCACAAAAACTTCACGACTTTTTCTGTTCATATCCGTCCAGATTGGGCTATGCTCCCCATTTTTGATGGCGTATTGCCGCAAGGATTACAGGCGGAGTGTCGAAATGAACGAAACAGGAGAAATTGGCGTGCAGGAATCGCCATATAAAGGCAAAACCGGGCTGAAACGGGTGTTTAATGCCTTGATGTATTCGCTGGACGGACTCAAGGCGGCCTTGCGCTACGAAGATGCATTCCGGCAGGAGACCCTGCTTGCGCTTGCCATGGTGCCATTGGCGTTCTACCTGGAGCATGGTGCGGTGGCACGGGTGCTGATGATCGGTTCGGTGCTGCTGGTGCTGGTGGTCGAACTGCTCAATTCGGCGGTGGAAGCAGCGGTCGACCGCATATCGTTCGAACATCATCACTTGATCAAACGTGCCAAGGACATGGGCAGCGCCGCGGTGCTGCTTTCGTTGCTGAACGTGATCATCACCTGGGCGGTGATCCTGCTGAGCCGTTGAGAGCTCGTGCGTGCGCGATCGCGCATCGCTGGTCTGCTGCCGTAACGACTGTGCAGCGGTAGTGGTCGGTCAGTCTTCTATCTGGTCACGCTTGCACTGCGAGTGTCGGCCTTCAATGGTGCAGGTGTTGACCACCTTGCCCTCACGGTCGTGGATCTGTACATCCCAGCGCTGATTGTCACGGCGTTGCATGGTCATGAAACCAAATCCGTTGACCCATGAGCTGAAATGCGCGACCTGCGCGCCCGGGGCCGGTTGGGCATCGGGGGGAAGATGCGCCGGCAGCGGCACGATATCTTCCTGCGTGCCGGAAAATCCGGCGATGAACTGGCTGGGGTAAGTTCCGGCAAAATCGAGTTGTTCCCAGACGTGCACGTGGCCGGAGAGCAGGACGTCAACCGAGGCCGGATACAGACCGGTTTGCATTTTGCGCAGCAGGGCCTGCAACGCGCTGTTGCCCGGTGCCAGTTCGGCCTGGCCATCGTGGCCGTAGAAAGCGGCGAAACCCAGCACTGGATGGTGGTTCGCCAGAAAATTGAATTGGGCCTGGTGGGTCAGTTGCAGCGCCTGTTCGAGGCTGGCGCGCAGGGCTTGAGTACGCGGGTCGTCGGCTTCGAGTGGCTGGCGCGGGACCGCCGCGCTGTCCATGACGACGATCTGTGCGCTGTCGCCAAGCGGTACGGCGTAGCTGTCGCTGAAATTGCCGCGCATATCGTTGCTGGCTAAGTTGCAGTCGCGCCCGGCCTGCAATGGTCTCGGGTCGAGAAAACGCCACCAGCCCTGGCCGCCACGCTGGCAGGATTCATGATTTCCGCGCACCATGACCCACGGTGCGGCCTGCAGCAGTGCCCGTGCCGGAGTGAAAAAGTCGGCACGCCAACTGTCGCTGCCATAACCCCACGGGCTTCCCTGGCAGCCAGGCTGGTTGTCGGGGCAGGGGTTTTCCCGGTAGAGGTAGTCGCCGACATGGACCACCAGATCGGGGTGCCAGCGTGCGGCGGCGCGAGCAATGGCAGCAAACGGGTAGTGTTGCGGATCGTTGCATGCCTGCGCCGGTTCGCCGCTCTTGATGCGGCAGCCGGTGTCGCCGATGACGACGATGCGGCGGTAGCTGTCATGGGCAACCGGCAGGTTGCTGCCGTGGATGCTGGCCGAATGCGTTCCTGCCGGCAGGTCGAATTCGCAAGTGCGCTGTGCGAAGTTGGCAGCCTTGGATGCACTGGCTGGCGATGCCGTCGGGCGTTGCGCCTCAAGCGCAGCAGCAGCGCGCAAGTGCATGCGGTGGGTGCTGCCGTCGACGACGATGTCGGGACAAGGCTGCGATGTCAGGTAGCGCGCAACGGCCTGTCCCTGGGGACCGAGCACGACCCAGACCGAGTCATCAGTCGGGGTAGCCCGTGCGGTGGTTGCTGCGCACAGCAGCCACAGGGCTGCGAGCGCATGCAGGCCGAAGTGCAATGAGCGGTTATGCACGTGTGTCTGTCAGTTCCCTTGGTTAAGCGTGAGTTCGACCCACACCTGGTAGACCTGGTCCTTGCCACGCAGCGGTGCGGGCGGTTGTGGATATTGCGCCGATTTGACTGCATCGACTGCGGCCCGATCGATCAGGCCGAGGCCGCTAGATGTCAGCACCGACACATCGCTTGCCATGGTGTCCAGCAGGTGAAATTGTACACGCACCCGACCGGTGAAATGCATCAGGGCGGCAGCCGGCGGATAAAACACGGCCGCTTGCACGGCGGCGTGCACCTGTCCGCGGTAGTCCGCGAGCTGGCTGGGGTTGCTCGGTGCAACCTGCGGCGGAGCCGGTGGAGGTGGCGGCGGTGCGGTGAATGGCGTAGGCGCTTCGTCCTTGGGCAGTGGCGTTGGTACTGGCTGCACTTTTGGGGGCGGCGGGGTCACCACTGGACGTGGCTGTACGATGTGGCGGACTACCGGTTTGGGCTTGGGAACAGGAGGCGTGGGTTTGGGTGGCACCACCGGCTTGGGGGGTGTCGGTTCACTGACGATAGTCAGTTTGACTGGTTCGGAGTATTTCGGCGCCGGTTTGGTATGTGTGAGCAGGACGCCAGCGATCAGCAGGATGGCGAGTTCGATCGCCACGGCCATGCCGAAAGCTTGCGCTGTCTTGTTGTCGCCACGCGCGCTGCGAGGCTGGGGCGCGTCCGGTAGGGTGAGGGCGATGGAAGTCATACCGGTTTACTGCCCGCTGCCATTTTCGCGCGCTGACAGACCGACTTCAGTGGCCCCGCCGCTTTTGACCGCGTCGATGGTGGTCATGATCTGCTGCAGGTTGACTGTCTGGTTGCCAGCGATGGTGATGGCAGTCTTGCTGTTGTCACGCTGGCGCAGCATGGTTGTGAGTTGTGCTGGGGTCATGATCCGGCCCTGAACCAGCAGGTTGCCGTCGGGCTGGATTTCCACCAGCAGCTTGGGCGGCGGTATGGTGACCGCCGTCGAACTGGTCGGCAGCTTGGTCAGGTGACCGGACGATGGGATCATGCGCAGCGTGACCATGACAAAAAACACCAGCAGGAACAGCATGATGTCGATCATCGGGATGATCTCGATGCGCGCTTTCGCGGTTTCCATGTAGCGCATATCAGCCTCGGGCCGACGGGGTGCGCACCAGTTCGACCGGGCTTGCGCCGTGGCCGAGGGCAACACCGATCTGGTTGCAGCGGTTGAGCAGCATCAGCTTGATGGTCTCAAGCTGGTGCAGCACCAGGCGCACGCGCTGGTGAAAGTAGTTGTAGGCGATCAGGCCGAGCATGGCGATGAACAGACCCGAGGCCGTAGCGATGAGCGCCTCGGCGATGCCGCCCGTGATGGCAATAGGGTTGTCGTGCATGCTGCCCAGCACATGGAAGGCGTTGAACATGCCGATGATCGTGCCGAACAGGCCGAGCAGTGGGGCGAGCGTGATCACGGTGTCGAGTACCCACAGCGAGCGATCGAGTTGCGGCACTTCGTGCATGATGGCTTCTTCGAGGTGTTCGCCCATGATTTCACGCGTGGTGCGGCTCGAATCGCGCTGGATGATTTCAAACAGGCTGGCGTGCGGCAGGCGTGACTGGCGTTCTGTGAGCGAGAGGTCGGACAGATTGCCCTGCTGTTCGGCCAGCAGTGCGATCAGATGGGCGCCACCGCGCTGCATGCTCGACAGGTAACGCGCACGTTCGATGATCACGGTCAGCGCCACGAGCAACAACAGAACCATGACGTACAAGGTTCCGCCGGAGTCGTTGGCCAGTGTTAGCAGATGGTCGATGGTCATGGTTGAAGCTCCCCTGAAATGTATTCGTTATCCGCAATTGACGGAGAAATCTGCATTTCGGGGATTCTAGGCCATCAAATTTAGATTTTAATGACAGAAATATTTCAGTGGGAAGTCTTGTCCCTGAGAGATTGCTTAAAGCTGGCCGCATGTTCCTCCGAGGGGCGCGATTCGGTGCTGAGCGGCAGCACGACACGGGCAATCAGGCCGCTGCCTTCAATGCGGTTGGCAAGGGTGATGTAACCCTGTTCACGTTCGACAATGGCTTTGACGATCGCCAGCCCGATGCCGCTGCCTTCGGTGTCCTGTCCGGCAGCACGAAAGAACCGGTCGAACACGCGCGTATGCAGATGCGGCGGAATGCCGGGACCGGTATCGGCAATTTCAACGATGGCCGTGTCCGGCGTGCGTTCGATGCGGATGTCGACGCGGCCGTATTGCGGCGTGTAGCGAATGGCATTGTCGAGCAGGTTGCTCAGCAGGACGCGGAGATCTTCGGCTATGCTGTACAGGCTGACCGCGTCGTCGCGAGTCAGGCCAAGGTCGATGTGGCGGTGGTCGGCCAACGGCACGATGTCGGCGAGGAGTGAGCGCATGCATGCGTTGAGATCGACCGGTTCTCGTCGTGTCGTGGCCTGCGCGGCCTCATAGCGGGAAATGCGCAGCAGCTGCGCCACCAGGTGTGTTGCACGATGGACGCCACGCCGCATTTCGTCGATACGCAGGTCGAGCTCTTGCTGGTTGGGGCTGTGGGCGAGATTGTCGATCTGCAGTTGCAGCGCGGTCAGCGGAGTGCGCAATTCATGCGCGGCGTCGGAGAGGAAACGGCGCTGCGCGTTCAGTGCCTGCGACAAGCGCGAGACCAGGGTGTTGATGGAGGCGATCAGCGGTTCCACCTCGATGGGGATGTTGTCGCGCGGCAGCGGCTCCAGGCTGTCGAGGCGGCGTTGCGCCGCGGCTTCGGTGATGGCTTCCAGCGGTTCGAGCAGTCGGCTGACGATCAGTCCGATCAGCAACCACGAGAGCGGGATCAGCAGCAGGTCGGGCACAAGGGCACGCAACGCGGCCTGGCGAGCGATGTCCAGGCGCACGTTTTCGTCCTGGGAAATCTGGACCACCCGGTCGGGGTAGTACATGGTGTAGGCCCGCCAGGCATCACCGCCGCCATTGCCCGGCAGACGCTGGATGGAAAATCCGTTCCGCAGTGCGCGCGGTAGCGGAAAATCTGGGCGCGAGGTGCGTACTGGCAACCCATTCATCCACACCTGGATGACAAAATCCTCGGCGCGCTGCTGTTCGTTTTCGTGCATGAAACGTTCCCGCATTGCCGGCAGTTGCGAGCCCTCGTCCACGCTGCGGGCGATGTGCATCAACTGGTTATCCATCAGCGCGTTGGTTTCTTCGAGCTCAAGATGGTAGGAGAACCCTGCCGCGGCAATCGAAATCAGCGTGAGCAGGCTGACCAGCCACAGGATGAGCTGGCGCTTGAGTGATCTCATGGGCGGCGTGTGGCGCTGTGGCGGCGTGCGGCGGAGACGGGTCGGGGAAACAGGCAACGAATCATGCAGATGCTCCACAGGGCGAATCAATGGGGTGGGGTCGGGTGTTTCAGCACCATCCAGCCTACGCCGCGAATGTTGCGAATGATGTCGTTGTCGAATTTCTTGCGCAGATAATAGATCAGCACGTCAACCGCATTGCGCGTGACTTCGCGGTTCCATTCATACAGACGGGTTTCGAGCTGCTCTCGCGAGTGGATGGTGCCCGGATTGTCGATCAGGATGTGCAGCAGGGCAAATTCGCGCGCCGGCAGCAGCAGCGTCTTGCCGCGATAACTGACTTCCCGTGTTTGCAGGTTGAGCGAGATCTCCCCGTTGCCGATCACTTGCACATCGTTACGCGCGGTGCGTCGCAGCACTGCACGGATACGCGCCATCAATTCCATCATGCCGAATGGCTTGACCACGTAATCGTCCGCACCGGCTTCGAGTCCGCGCACCCGGTCGTCCACTTCGTCGCGCGCCGTGATGATGAGCAGCGGTGTGGTATTGCCGCTGCCACGCAACTGTTGCAGCAGTTCCATGCCGGAACGTCTGGGCAGGCCGAGGTCGAGCAGGATCATTCCGTACTGACACGTGCGCAGCGCCTGTTCGCCACCCTGGCCATCGCGCTGCCATTCCACCCCGATACCTTCGTCGTTGAGTGCGCGCAGCAGGCTGTTGCCGATCATCGGATCGTCTTCGATCAGCAGGATTTCCGGAGTGCAATCGTGGGTGGGTGATGTCATGGGTGCGGGCGCAATGTGAATGTGCGGCGGATTTTAGCGTGCTTCTGTTGTGGCCTGCAAACAGGCTGGCGCGGCTCTTGCTGCGGTGCGTTATGCACCACGTATCAAGACGGAATTGTGTCGTGTTTGTCGGATTCGTGGCGTGCTGTGTGTCGTTATGCACAAATTTGCAATTCGATGCGGGGTTCAGACCATGGGAGCGGTGCGATGAAAAAAGTATTGTTGTTGACGGCAGTTCTGGGAGCAATGTCGAATATGGCGCAGGAGGCGCAGGCGGATGAAGGCATACTGGACTGGCTGCAGGGCGGGCACATTTCCGGTGACATTCGTCTGTATGATTTCTCGCGCGATTACGCCGGAACGGCATCTGATCAGTCCGCCGGATCACCATATACCGGCGCCGGCACGTTCAATTTCAAGGACATGAATGCCCTGTCCCTGGGTGGAAAGCTCAAGGGCGAAACCGGGGACTGGAACGGGTTTTCTGCTGGCGCAGCCTGGTACTATGCCTGGGATATTGGCGCAAACAATTACACCTACAACGACAGCAAACTCTATAACGCGGCCTATGGCTATCCTTATCTGAACAGTTTGCTCATGGGGGTCAACCGCACTGTCGATCTGCTTGGCGAAGCCTGGTTGCAGTATCACAATTCGGCGTTCACCGTGCGCGGCGGGCGCATCGCCATCGATAACCCGTGGGTGAATTCGAGCGATGGATTTATGATTCCCAACCTGTATCAGGGCGGCAGCCTGCTGGTCACGCCCATGCCCGGGCTGAGTTTCAATGTTGATCGCGTCACGGACTACAAAAACCGTACCACGACGGATTTTTCCCAGAGCACGATCGCGGCGCTGCCATATGACAAGCTGATTTATACCGGTGAATCGGGTGGAACGCTCGATGCAGGGGTGAACTGGCAGGATGCGCATGTGACGGCGCACGCCTGGTTGTACGATTTTTACGATCTGGCCCATATGGTGTATCTCGAAGGCGGCTACCATGATTTTCCGGGTGTGCATCCGTTGTTCATCAACGCGCAATACGTCGATGAAAGCGGCAGTGGCGCCATCGGCAATGTGGATGCCCAGGTGCTTGGCTTCAAGCTGGGGATCAACCTTGACCGTGACCTCGGCAATGTCTTTGTCGCCTGGAACCGGGCGGCCAGCAGCACCGTGACGGCGATTTCAGCAGGCGCACCCACGACCGCGTATAACGGCAACCTGTATTCGCCCTATACACAGATTTATAATACCGATCCGCTCTACACCACGGTGATGAACTATGGTCTGGTGTCGGCGCGTGCGCCGGGGGATGCGTGGATGCTCGGTGCCTGCCTGCATCTGGATGGCGGGCAGGTCGACGTCGTGCCGACCGTGTCGGAATACGACACCGAGCCGCATGTGGCCAACGCCCGCGCCTGGATGCTGGACGTTGCCTGGCATGTGCCCGGCAAACTGCGCGGTCTGACCCTGCGTGAGCGGTTGGGCGTGGAACAGAACATCCCGTTGCTGGGCAGCAGCTATCTTGATAACCGCATCATGCTCCAGTATGCGTTCTGAGAAATTGCGGGGCTGTTTCAGGATGGCCGGGACGATGGCCCGGCGCGCTGAAATGCACGAGGTGACGTGCTGTCGATGGCGGGCGTTCTGGCAGGAAACACGGTGCCGCAGTGCATCCGTCGGGGCCACTCGTCATTGGCGTGGCCAGGATGGCTGTCGGTATTCCGCCACGGCCGGCAGCACGGTTCCGGTTATGGTGGCACAGCGGGCCGGCTTCCGGATCGGAATGAAATTGGGTATAGTTCGGCAACCCAATTTAACTGGTGGCACTTCATGATCCGTAAAAACCCCAACGGCGATCTGCCCGTCATCGATGAGTCTGCATTTGTTGACCCCACCGCCATTCTGTGTGGCAAGGTCGTTGTTGGCCCCAATGTCTTCATCGGTCCGTATGCAGTCATTCGTGCCGACGAAATCAATGCTTCCGGATCAATGGAACCGATCATCATCGGCGCCAATTCCAATATTCAGGACGGTGTGGTCATTCACTCCAAGTCTGGGGCGCGTGTCGAGATCGGTGAGAACAGTTCGATTGCGCACCGTTCCATCGTGCATGGGCCGTGCAAGGTGGGTAACCGGGTTTTCATCGGTTTCAACAGCGTGCTGTTCAACTGCACGGTCGGCAACCAGTGCGTGGTCAGGCACAATTCCGTGGTTGAAGGCTGTGATGTGCCGGATGGATTCCATATTCCATCCACCACCAACATTCATGCCGATTCCGATCTCAGCCTGATCCAGCAGGTTGGTTTCAGTGAAAAGGATTTTTCCGAGGACATCGCTCAAACCAACATGGAACTGGTTCGCGGCTACAAAAAGCTGCAGAACGAATTCTGAGTCGCTGCGGCCGCCCCGGCTGGCGCCGGATCCGCGGCCATCGAGGTAGGTGCCGATGGAACATGATCGACAGGTGGACTTGCGTGGTCTGTGTTGTGGGGCGCTGATCCGGAAGCTTGCATCCGGGGTTCGTGCCATGCATCAGGGTGAGGTGTTGCTGGTCGAGGGCGACATCGAGTCGTTGCGTACCGAGATTCCCTCATATTGCCGACAGACCCGGCATGATCTGCTGCAGCATGAGCAGGAAGCGCGCCAGTTGCGGTTCTGGATCAGGAAGGTCGGCTGACCTCTGTCAGCGTGGCGGGGTCCACGCGTTTGCGGAAAACCAGGTCACGAATGCCATGCCCGAGCGAAAGGCCGCGCTGTTCGAATTTTGTCAGCGGCCGGTAGTCAGGGCGTGGCGCATAATCGCGCGCGGTGTTGATCAGGCTGCTGGCACCCTGGAGCACGCCCAGTATATGCTCGGCGTAGTGTTCCCAGTCCGTGGCGCAATGCAGGTAACCTTCCGGTGCCAGTTTGCGTGCGACGAGTTCAACGAATTCTGGCTGGATCAGCCGCCGCTTGTGGTGTCGGGCCTTGTGCCAGGGGTCAGGGAAGAAAATATGTACACCCTGCAGGCTGGCGTCAGGGATCATCGCGTGCAGCACGGCCACGGCATCGTGCTGGATGATGCGCAGATTGTGCAACTGTTGTTGCTCGATCAGCCGTAACAGCGTGCCGACGCCGGGCGGATGCACCTCGACGCCGAGATAGTTGAACTGCGGGTGTTCGCTGGCGATTCGTGCGGTGGCCTGCCCCATGCCGAAACCGATTTCCAGAATCGTCGGTGCGCTGCGGCCGAATACCCGAGCAAAGTCGAGCGCCGCGGGTGCAAACGGGATGCCGTACTCTGGATAGAGACGGTCAATCGCCTGGCGCTGTGCCGGGGAAATGCGTCCTTGACGAATGACGAAGCTGCGTATCGGACGCGGTTGTGCCTGAGTTTCCATTAACAGCCCATGAATCAGTGCGCCGGAAGGTGGCCGGCGCGGTTGTATCGTGCCCAGCGGTTTGCCGGCGCATTCGGACCGCCACGGCTGCGCATCGGCCACGCGCTGTGGCTGTACCGGTCGGCCCGAGGCGCGTGGATGCGACGTGCTGTGCCGGTCACAGGCTGACTCCGGAGATTCACGGCGGAGTGCACAGTGCCGGTTAACTGCCGATGAGCCCGGAGGTGGGTGACGACGGGCTGGCGGTATACGTCTTTTTCGGCATGCGTCCAGCCAGGAAGGCCTGCCGGCCGGCTACCACTGCGTGACGCATGGCCTGGGCCATCAGTACCGGATCGTGAGCCGCGGCAATGGCGGTGTTCATCAGCACGCCGGCACAGCCGAGTTCCATGGCGATGGCGGCATCGCTGGCCGTGCCGACGCCGGCGTCGACGATCACCGGAACCTTGAGCTCCTGCAGAATGATCTGCAGGTTCCACGGGTTGAGGATGCCCATGCCCGAGCCGATCAGCGAGGCGAGCGGCATGACTGCCACGCACCCCATGTCTTCGAAGCGGCGGGCGAGGATGGGGTCGTCCGAAGTGTAGACCATGACCTTGAAGCCCTCGTGGATCAAGGTTTGCGCCGCAGCAAGCGTTTCTGTCACGTTGGGATAAAGCGTGCGCGGATCGCCAAGCACTTCGAGTTTGACGAGATCGTGTCCATCCAGCAGTTCGCGCGCCAGTCGCAGCGTACGCACGGCTTCATCGGCGGTGTAGCATCCGGCCGTGTTTGGCAGCAACGTATACCGCTCTGGCGGCAGGGCGTCGAGCAGGCTCGGTTCGTCCGGGTTCTGGCCGATATTGGTGCGGCGGATAGCGACGGTGACGATCTGTGCACCGCTGGCGTCCACGGCAGCACGCGTTTGTTCAAAATCACGGTATTTACCCGTTCCAACCAGCAGGCGTGAGTCATAGCTCTTGCCGGCAAGCGTCCATTGATCCATATTGTGTTGTGCCTTTCGGATGTGCTCTCGGGAACCGGGAAAGGTCAGCCGCCACCAACAGCAACGACGATTTCTATCTGGTCACCCTGGCCGACCAGTGTCGATGCGTGTTCGCCGCGCGGCACGATGTGTCCGTTACGTTCGATTGCGATCCTGCGCTCGCCGAGGTCGAGTTGCCGCACCAGGTCTGCAAGCGTGGAGCCTGGCGCAAGCTGTCTGGCCGTGCCATTGACTGTCAGATTGATCACCTTCTCATTTCCCGGTCATTGGCGTATCATTGGTTGCCAATTCTACCACAGCGGGTGTAGTTCAATGGTAGAACGAAAGCTTCCCAAGCTCTAGACGTGGGTTCGATTCCCATCACCCGCTCCACATGTTGATCCGGCGCTGATGTGCGCTGTCTTTCCAGTCATAATAAGCTAAAATAACCGTTATCGGCGTTGCCTTGCACAGGGACGCCGCGGCGTGGCCGGGTGTTGGGCAACCGTGTCGGATGGAGAGTTCGTGGGTTGGAACCAGGATCGGATGCGAATATGCCGGATGAGGACGATATGGAAAGCGCGCAGCGAAATGTAGTCAGCCTGTCGCAGTACGACAAATCCCGCAAGGGCGTATCGCCGGGCGAGGCGTTGGCGTTGCTGAACGAGTGCCGTGACCGCCTGACCGCAGCCATTGAGCACACCTGGAACGATCAGCGCGACGCCATCGAGTTGAGCCTGTTGTCTGTCGGCGAAAACTCTCCGATCCTGGAAAACCGCAACTGGTACTATCAGGCGCAAGGTTTGTTGCGCCAGCGCAACGAGTCGCTGATGTCGGGGTTGCGCAACCGCATCGCCGCGCGCATTACCGCCCTGATCGAAGGCCATCTTGCTGGCGAAACGGAAGCGCTCGAAGATAGCGGTCCCAGCCTGTCACTGGTGGACGACACGGCTTTCGAGATTTCGCTTGCCGTCGGCAAAGTGGCTTCGCGTGTGCAGGCCGATGCCGTTGAGGAGCTGACTGCTCTGGACCAGCGTATCGCGCTGCTGGCGCAGAGCCTGCATGCGCGCTACGGGAGCAATCCGTTTGCACCGCAGGCGCTGTGCGAGGCATTTCTCGACGCGTGCGCCGAGCTCGATCCAAATATCAAGATCAGGCTGATCCTGTTGCAGCAGTTTGATGCCAGTGTCGTGCCGGTGATGCCGAAGATTTTCCAGGAACTGAACCGCTTCCTTGCCGGCCGGGACATTCTGCCCTCGATCAAGGTGGGTATGGACAACCGTCAGACGCGTGCTGCGCGGGCACGGGCGCCGGCACCGGGTGTTCCCGGGGCATCGGCTGCGGGAATTTCAACACCCGGTGCAGGGGTGACTGGTGGAGAAGAGGCTGGCGGTGAAGCGCCGGATGTGTTCGTCCTGCTGCAGCAACTGCTTGCGCGACAGATGATGACCGGTGGTGGTGGCTATGCGCCCGCGCCGGCTGGCGCAGGAATCGGGGCCATTTCTGCCGGCGGAGGGTATGCATCGGTGGGCGGTAGTCCCGGCTGGGCCGAGACGGGCGAGGCGCAGCCGGGCATGTATGCCAGCCCGATTTCGTCGCTGACCCAGTTGCAGCGTGGACAGTGGACCGGCTCGATGCCGGCGAATTTCGATCCTGCGCGGCTGCAATCCGGCGCCGTGAACGTGTTGCGCGAGATCCGGGATGTGGGGCTGGTGCGTGCGGAGAATCGCACGGACGAGTTTGTGATCGATATCGTGGCGATGCTGTTCGATTACGTATTCGACGAAGAGCAGATTCCGGCTACGCTCAAGGCGCTGATTGGCCGGTTGCAGATTCCCATGCTCAAGGTGGCCATGCTTGACCGGCAGTTCTTTTCACGCAAAAGTCACCCAGCGCGGCGCCTGCTGGACGAAATGGCCAGCGCATCGATTGGCTGGACCGAAGAGGGTGAGTGGAATGCAGCGCTGTTTGCCAAGATGAACAGCATCGTCCAGACCATCCTCAATGATTTTGCCGATGACGTGACGATTTTCGAGACCCTGCAGCAAGATCTGCAGCGCTTTCTTGCCGAACATGAGGCGCAGGCCCAGGTTACCGTGGCCAAGACTGCCCAGGCGATCGAGACTGTCGAACGCTCGCATCTGGCGGAGACCGTGGCGCAGGATGCCATAGAACGCACGCTTGCCGACAGCACGCTGATTCCGGGTGGCATGGAGGTGCTGCCCGGGCTGATCGTGGATTTTGTACGCCAGACCTGGCGCAAGGTGCTGATGCACAGTTATACCATGGATGGCGAACGTGGTGCCGACTGGCAGGCTGCGATAAAAACCATGCGCGATCTGCTCTGGAGTGTGACGCCGAAGATGGGCACCGAAGACCGGCTGGCGCTGGTGGCCATGCTGCCTGAACTGCTGCGTCAGTTGCGTGAGGGCATGAACCGCATTGAAGTCGAACCTGGTCAGCGTGAAGTGATTTTCTCCGCGCTGGTTGCATGCCACTCCGCGGCGGTGAAGGCGGGGCTGCAGCAGACGGTGACAGTCAAGCCGTCCGAGGTGGATACGGTAGCGTTTTCTTCCGTGTTGACCGAGGTTTCCGCCCGTCCGTTGCCCGAAGTTGGCGCGATCGAGGAGGTGACCGGGCATTTCGATTTCTCAGCCGAACCTGTCGATGAACTTGCCGACGATACCTTCACCGAGCAGGCGCGCGGGCTGAAGAAAGGCATGTGGGTCGAATTCGATACGCCCGAGGGAGAGCACAAGTCAGCCCGGTTGTCGTGGGTGAGTTCATTGCGCGGGGTGTACCTGTTCACCAACAGCCAGGGGCTGGACGCCATTACCATTACCCTGCCGCGCCTCGCTGCCCGTTTCCGCAGCGGTGAGGCACGTATCCTCAAGTCGGGATCGTTCACCGAACGTGCGGTCGACCGGCTTATCCACCGGTTGCAGGGCACACCGCGTACGGCGTGATGCCGTCTACCCGGTCAGGCCGGCCGGGTCTGTATGTTCCTCGCGGATTACCATGGCTTCGGCGTGAACCCACAGATCACCCTTTTCGATGATCTGCCCGAGGCGAAAGTAGGTGAATGGTTGTCCGGCAACCATCTGGAATTTGTATAACCGTGAGCGTGCATAATTGACGCTGTCGATGATGAGCGTGAACTGGGTGTCGTGCAACGGCCGCGTCATGAGTGCCTGGTTGATGGTCTGTCCGGTGGCGCTTGGTGCAACATTGAGCGTTTGCGGATCCGACTGGATCGGCAGCAGGGTGATCGGCACCGGCTGTTGCGCGATGATTTCCAGTCCGGCCATTGCTGTGGTCTGCTGCGTCTTGATCAGGCGGCGCACCACAGTCGCCTTCCAGTCCGGCGACCCTTCCTGACGCACGCCGATCAGGCTGCCCAGGTGCATCCAGTTGCTGTTCCCGACGGGAAAGCGCACCAGGTAGCCGTTGGCACTTTCGTTCTCGCTCTCCCAGTGTTCCACCGGTTCCTGGATCTTCAACGGGGCGCGCAGGCTCTGATGGCGGTTGCGTGTTGATTCGGTGACGAATCCGTACATTTGCAGATCGACCATTTCGTTGTACTTGATTTCCATCGAATCTGCCGAACCGCCCGGAGATTCTTCCATGCTGCGTCGTACGTTGTTGCATAGTGCGGGCAGGCCATGTACTGCATTGAGGTGCCGGTTGGCCTTGATGCGCGGGTTTTTGCGCAGCTTGCCGAGATGTGCCGGGTACCACTGCTTTTCCGCGTGGCTGAACGTGGCGAGCATTTTTTGCCGTTGCGCCGGATCGAGCGCGGACCGGGGGGCGGCATTCGGGCCGAGTGTGGCGCGGCTATGTTGCAACCGGATCAACAGCGTGGACATGTCCCAGGCGCGGCAGGTGTGCGGATAACTCACCGCGCTGACGGGCAAGGCGCCCTGGGCCTCGGCCAGATCGATGAAATAGTGGTGGCGTTCGGTTCTGGGCTGGCGTTCCAGTGTCATGGATTCGGTGGATTCCAGCAGCCAGCGGTCCAGATATTCGATCTGGTCCGGCAGCAGGGAGCCCGGGCGGGCCGTCGCAACCAG
>JAJXUP010000132.1 GCA_021782795.1 Pseudomonadota bacterium
TCCGCACGCAAGCCGAACAGAAAGAAATTGTCCGCACCGACCGCTTCCAGGATCTCGATGTTCGCACCGTCGTAGGTGCCGATGGTCACCGCACCGTTCATCATGAATTTCATGTTGCCAGTACCGCAAGCTTCCTTGCCAGCCGTGGAAATCTGTTCTGACAGATCGGTGGCCGGAGCGATGACCTCCATGCTCGATACACGGTAATTGGGCAGGAACGCGACCTTGAGACGACCATCGATGTCCGGATCGCTGTTCACCACTTCGGCGATATTGTTGATCAGCTTGATGATGCGCTTGGCCATGCGGTAACCGGGAGCCGCCTTGCCCCCCACCAGCACGCAGCGGTTGACCAGACGTTCCATGTGGCCGCGCTTGATGCGCAGGTACAGGTAGACGATGTGCAGCGCATTGAGCAACTGGCGCTTGTACTCGTGGATGCGTTTGACCTGCACGTCAAACAGCGCATTCGGGTCGAAATCGACGTTACATTCGGCCTTGACCATGGCTGCCAGCCGCCGCTTGTTTTCCAGTCTGACTTCACGCCAGCGCGCGTGAAACGTCTCGTGCTGCGTCTCCGCAAACGGGTTGAGCGAGGCGATGCGGGAGAAATCCGCGACCCATTCGTCGCCAATGTGCTCGGAAATGAGCGCGGTCAGTCCCGGGTTGGCATGCGCCACCCAGCGGCGGGGAGTGACACCATTGGTCTTGTTGTTGAATTTTTCCGGCCACATCAGGAAAAAATCATGGAACAACCCCTCGCGCAGCAGGCGCGAATGCAGTTCGGCAACACCATTGACCGAACAGCTGCCCACGATCGCCAACCAAGCCATACGCACCTGACGGACAGGCCCTTCCTCAATGATCGACATACGCCGCAAACGCTCGGTATCCCCCGGCCATTTCATGGACACCTGGCGCAGAAAGCGCGCATTGATTTCGTAAATGATTTCCAGCAAGCGCGGCAACAGGCGCTCAAACAGGCTCACAGGCCATTTTTCCAGCGCCTCTGGCAACAGCGTATGGTTGGTATAGGCCACGCAGCGCGTCACCACTTGCCAGGCATCATCCCAGCCTACGTCGCGCTCGTCGAGCAAAATCCGCATCAGCTCGGCAACTGCGATCGTCGGGTGGGTGTCGTTCATCTGGAACAGGTTTTCGTCGGCAAAACACTGCAGATCGAACTCGGTGTGACGCATCGACACACGGATCGCGTCCTTGATGCTTGCCGAGGCGAGAAAATATTGCTGGCGCAGGCGCAATTCCTTACCGTTTTCGCTGGCGTCATTGGGATAGAGCACCATTGATATGTCTTCTGCCTGATTCTTCGACTGCACTGCCTCACTGTAGCTGCCGGCGTTGAATTCCGCGAGATTGAATTCATCGGTCGCCGCCGCCTTCCACAACCGCAACGTATTGACCGTGTGGTTGCGATAGCCGGAAATCGGCATGTCGAACGGGATCGCCACCACATCGTTGGTGTTGATCCAGCGTACGCGTGTACGTCCATGATCATCGACATACTGCTCGCTGCGTCCGCCAAACTGCACGATCTGACTGTATTCGATACGCTCCACTTCCCACGGATTGCCATTCTGCAGCCAAAGGTCGGCCGCTTCCTTCTGGAAACCGTTTTCGATGTACTGGCGAAACATGCCATATTCATAACGGATGCCATATCCCATCACCGGCAGCCGCAGCGTGGCGCAACTGTCCATGAAACAGGCTGCCAGCCGACCCAGTCCGCCGTTGCCAAGCCCGGCATCAGGTTCATCTTCCACCACTTCTTCCAGGCGTTCGCTGTAGTCAATCATGGCCTGATGTGTCGCGCCTTCGAGGTCCATGTTGAGCAGATGGTTGCCCAGCGCGCGACCGATAAGAAATTCCATCGACAGGTAGTACATGCGGCGCACACCCGGCGCCCACTGCTCGTTCCAGGTATTGCGCCAGTCCGCCATGAGCCGGTCACGCACGGTATAGGACAACGCCTCGTAAATGTAGATCGAGGCGCAACCGCGCACACGCCCCAGCCGATACGACAGGTAATGCTTGAAATCCCGGCCGAGCGACTCGGCATCGGCCGGCAATGCCTCCATCCGGTAAGGACGATAGGTCTGCGGAACGTATTTTCCGGTTTTCATGCCAATCCCTTCATTCATTCATCATGACCGGCTGACCATGGTACAGCGCAAGATAGGTCATTGCGCTGTGTTCCCAGCCAAAAGACTGGTTCATGCCGGTACGGACCAGCGCGTGCCAGCGCCGGGGTTGCGCATAACAGGCCAGGGCGCGGTCCAGCGCATCACTCAGGCCATGCGGACTCAGTTCGTCAAATACAAATCCGTTGGCAATGCCCTCGTCGACATGCCCGTCGCTGGCATCGAACACGGTATCGGCCAGTCCGCCGGTGCGATACACGATCGGCGGTGTGCCATAGCGCAGACTGTACATCTGGTTCAGGCCGCACGGTTCAAAACGTGACGGCATGAGAAACATGTCGGCTCCTGCCTCCACCAGGTGCGCCAGCATTTCATCGTAGCCAATGTACACACCCAGCCGTTGGGGATGCAGTGCAGCGAGTTCGCGCAACTGTTGCTCGAAATGGGCCTGGCCGCTACCGACGATAACGAAACGCGCCTGGGTGCGCGTGAACCAGTCGGGCAATGCCGCCAGCACCAGATCGATCCCCTTCTGTTCCACCAGCCGTCCGACCATGCCGACCAGTGGCACCTGCTGTGCGCTTTCGCCCCCATGCATATCGAATTGCCGCAGCAGGGCCTGCTTGTTCAACGCCTTGCCTGGTTGCCGCCGCCGCGCCGAATAGTGTGCCGACAGGAACACATCGGTTTCCGGATCCCACAACGTCTCGTCGATACCGTTCAGTATGCCGTGCAATTTATGACGCGAGACCTGCAGCACTCCCTGCAACCCGTAACCCGCATCCGATGTGCAAATTTCATGCGCATAGGTCGGACTGACTGTGGTCACTTCATCGGCATACACGATGCCCGCCTTGAGCATGGAAAAACCACCGTAGAATTCCACGCTATCGACCGCCCACCAATGCCGGGGCAAACCGAGGCGATAGAACTGATCGGGGCCAAAATGGCCACCGAACGACAGATTGTGAATGGTAAACACCGACTTCGGCCGCTCAGGAAGCTCTGACAGCAGCGCTGGCACCAGTCCAGTCTGCCAGTCATTGGCATGCACCACATCGGCGCGCCACCCCAGTTCGAGCGCATCGGTGGCCAGTGCCACCGTCACCCGCGCCAGCACGGTAAACCGCTCGGCGTTGTCGGGCCAGTCATGGCCGTCAGGTTGCATGTAAGGGTTACCGGGACGATCATACAATTCCGCGCAGTCAACAAGCCAGAGCGGAAAAGCGAAACCCTCCTGCTGCACTTCAAGAATGCGCACGTTGTGCATCCTGCCTGCACCCTGGACCTCGGTCCAGGCGAGGACGCGCATGGCCTGTGCCTGCGCCAGCGCGACGCGGTAGGCAGGCATGACCACGCGCACTTCCGCACCGACACGGTGCAACGCATGCGGCAAACTGTAGCCAACATCTGCCAGACCGCCCGTCTTGACCAAAGGGTAAATTTCGCTGACAGAAAACAGCACCCTTGTCTTTCCATGCATGACGCTTATTCCATATTCAATTTGAGAAAAACGGCGGCGAGCGGCGGCAGGGTCAATGTAAGCGAATGCGCATACCCCATCCACGCTGTTTCCTGACTGTGCAGCAGGCCGGCGTTGCCGAGGTTGCTGCCCCCATAATAAGCCGAATCGGTGTTGAGCAGCTCGCTGTACCAACCGCCCTGCGGGACGCCGATCCGGTATTCCTGACGTGGGACCGGAGTGAAATTGAGCGCCACGACAATGAATTCCCCTTCGCTCTGACGCACCAGGCTCAGCACCGACTGGTCGCTGTCGTGGCAATCGATCCAGTGAAAGCCGCGACTTTCAAAATCGTACATGTACAGTGCAGGCTGATTGCGATACAGCGCGTTGAGGTCGCGTACCAGGTGCATCACCCCGTCATGCACCGGAAAGCCGCACAACGTCCAGTCAAGCGCGGACTGCACGTTCCATTCGTTCCACTGGGCGAATTCCCCGCCCATGAACAGCAGTTTCTTGCCGGGATGGGCATACTGCCAGGCGTAGAACAGGCGCAGATTGGCGAAACGCTGCCAGTAATCCCCGGGCATCTTGTCGAGCATGCTGCCTTTCATGTGCACCACTTCATCGTGCGACAGCGGCAGAACGAAGTTTTCCGTATAGGCGTACAGCTGGCCGAATGTGAGCTGGCTGTGATGGTACTTGCGGTGGACCGGATCTTCCTCGATATATGCCAGATTGTCATTCATCCAGCCCATGTTCCATTTCATGGAAAAACCCAGTCCGCCCAGTTCCACCGGCCGCGACACCATCGGCCAGGCGGTCGATTCCTCGGCGATGGTCAGTACCCCTGGCAACCGGCCGTGGACCACACTGTTGAGTTCGCGCAGGAATTCGATCGCTTCGAGGTTCTCGCGACCACCATAGCGGTTCGGTTCCCACTCACCCGCCTCACGCGAATAATCCAGGTAAATCATCGATGCCACCGCATCGACACGCAAACCGTCAAAGTGGAATTCTTCCAGCCAGTACAATGCGTTGGCAATAAGGAAGTTGCGCACTTCATGACGGCCATAATCGAAAATCAGCGTCCCCCAGTCCCGGTGTTCGCCCCGGCGCGGATCGGCATGCTCATAGACCGGCTCGCCGGTGAAACGCGCCAGCGCAAAGTCATCACGAGGGAAATGCGCCGGAACCCAGTCGAGCAGCACGCCGATGCCGGCGCCATGACAGGCGTCGATGAACATGCGCAGGCCATCAGGCTTGCCATGACGCGCCGTCGGGGCAAAATAGCCGCTGACCTGATAGCCCCACGACTGGTCGAGCGGATGTTCGGCCACCGGCAACAGCTCGATATGGGTATAGCCAAGCGACTGCACATACGGAATCAGTCGTTCGGCCAGCTCATGCCAGTCAAGAAAGCGGCCATCCACATGTCGCCACCACGAGCCCGTGTGCAGCTCATAGATGCTGACTGGCTGATGTTGCCAGTCGAAACGCTCGCGCGCGGTGATCCAGTCGGCATCCATCCAGGTGTACAGCGAATCCGCCGCAATGCATGAGGCCGTCTCCGGGCGCAGGAACGTCTGCCGTGCTACCGGGTCTGCCTTGATGGCCAACTGCCCATGCGGACCGATGATCTCGTACTTGTAGGCCAGACCGGAGGTCAGGCCCGGCACGAACAGCTCCCACACCCCGCTTTCGCCGCGCACCCGCAACGGGTGACTCAGACCATTCCAGCGGTTGAAATCCCCTACCACGCTTACGCGCTGCGCGCCCGGCGCCCAC
>JAJXUP010000133.1 GCA_021782795.1 Pseudomonadota bacterium
ACCACCACCGTGGCCGCATTGGACTGGCGCAGCAACATGCGGTAATCCGCGGCCAGATAGATTTCCCGGGTCACATAGTATTTGGCGCCGAAACCCGCATCCAGATAATTGTCCTGCCGATCCAGCCCCTGGAACTGGGCCTGCGTCATCTCCAGGCGGCCATTCACGGCCAGGTTGCGGTTGACGTCCTGATCGATCCGACCGCCCACGATGGTATCCAGGTAGCCCGAAGCGCCCGGCAGTGTGGTCTCTTCCAGTGTCCGGTCAACATAGCCGGTCACATAAGCCGTCGGAGAAATGGCGAATTTGGCATCGGCACCGTAATAGGGCTTGCTGACGTCAGCATAGGCCACATTGTCATAATTCTGCTGCATGTGGCCAAAATAGGCTTCGGCCGTGTTGTTGCCACCAAGGTCGAGGCCAAGACCCGCTGCGGCACGATAACCGCTGGAATCGCGTCCGACCCCGGTCATGTCATACCGCCGCGTGTCCGTCGCCAACTGGGCAAACATCTGGTACTTCGGTGCAACCTGGTATGACAGCCGTCCGCCGACCGAAGACATGACCACATTGCGGTCACCCATTTCGATGATGCCGCCGCCTGGCGCAGCCACATTGTCATACTGCAGGTGTTCCCAGGTCGCGCCCACGCGTACCGAGGATTTGCCGAACTGGTGAAACGCTCCGACATTGCTCTTGGTATCCCAGAATACGGTTGGCTCAAGGCCGGTTCGGGACGGATCGACGTTATACCGGTCCTCGTGGTTGCGGCTGATGCCGCCGCCAGCATACACGTTGGTCGTGGCTGAAATATCGTAGCGCCCCTGACCCTCGAACCAGTGGTCAGAAACGTCCTCGCTGCTGAATGTGTGATAACGGTCGACATTCGCACCCGTCCAGAAATTCAGACTATGACGTGCCCAATCGGAACGTACCGCCAAGGTGGGCGAATACACGGTGACCCAGTCCCGGGTTTCATTGGTCCGGGTGGAGTAGATATTCGTGTCGTACAACTGACTGACCGAAAGGTCGGGGTAAAACAGAAAGGATCCCGCACGCAATCCCCCCGGTTCCGGCTGCGAGCCCGGCAAGGCAGCCGCCCGCATCACATCCGCCGGCGATAACGGCGAAACAGGAAGCGTTGGATTGGCCTGCTGGCGCAACATCTCGCCCGACGGCACTGGCTGGCCAGGATTGAGCCCCGGAGTATACGTCGGTGGGTCGGCCATGACCGTCTCACTTGCGCAAAACAACAGGCTGATGACTCCCGCGATCCTGCTTTTGGAGAAATTCACACGCGCCCCCTTGCTGCCATTACTACATATCAATATTGACAAATGCTTACTGTAAGCTTTCGTAATATACCAGATTCTGACTTACAGCTTACCAAATCTTCACAAAATTGCAACAAGACCATATTGACGTAATAAATGGCGAAGCCAAAAAACACCGCGCGGAAAAACCGTATCCATGAAATCGTTCTTTAAAATACGATATGGGTATTGCCACGGTATGGCGGCAACAGAATGCAGACGAAGAATAACGAATAAAAACAGATCGAAAGGGTGATTCAGCCAGCAGCTGGATGCGCCAGATCCAGCATTTCGCGCGCGTGATCGCGGGTGGTGGTCGTCAGGGTGGCACCGCCCAGCATGCGGGCAATTTCTTCGACACGCGCGTCACCATGGAGCTCGACGACGTGGCTGCGCACCCCGTCAGCGGAAGACCGTTTGCTGACCAGCAAATGCTGGATACCGTGGACCGCAACCTGTGGCAGATGAGTAATGCACAGGATTTGCCGCTGCGCGGCCAGTTGCTGCAACAGCCGACCGACCGTTTCGGCAACCTTGCCGCCAATGCCGACGTCGACCTCGTCAAACACCAGCACTGGCACGGCTGCCACCCGGCTGATGGCAGTCTGCAGCGCCAGACCGATGCGCGACAGCTCGCCACCCGAAGCCACACGGCTCAATGGGCGCAACTGGCCGCCGTCATGCGCCGCCACCTGGAACTCGATCTGTTCATGGCCGAATGCGCCGCCATCAACCGTGGTCAGCAGCACCACCTCGAAACGAGCGCCCGCCAGGGCGAGCTGCTGCATGGTCCCGGTCACCTCAGCAGAAAGCCGCGTGGCGGCAGCCGCACGCACGGCACTGAGCTGTTGCGCAGCCGACGCCCAACGCTGGCGTGCCGCCTGCGCCTCGGCTTCGACCCGTGCCACATCGCCCGATCCGCCCAGTGCGGCCAACCGCGAGCGCGCATCGTCCAGACAGCCGGACAACTGTTCCGGGCGCACCCGAAACTTGCGCGCCGCCGTCACTATCTGGTCCAACCGCTGTTCGGTTTCGGCGAGCACGGCCGGATCGGCATCGAGCCGGTCGGCATAATGCCGCAATGCATGCTCGGCTTCGTGCAATTCCGCACGTGCCGATTCGAGCAGGTCGACCACCGGCTGCAATGTCGCATCGAGCGCCAGCGCCGGCTCCAGTCCGCCGAGCACAGTGTCGAGCAGAGCGAGCGCCGACACCTCGGCGCCGTCAAGCGCATCGATCGCGGCACCGGCAGCCTGGCCCAGCCGGGCGACATTGGCCAGCCGTGCATGCCGTGCCTGCAATGCCTCCCACTCGCCGGCATCGAAACGCAACGCCTCGAGCTCTTCCACCTGCCAGACGAGCTGCTCGCGTTCACGGGCACCTTCGTCCTGATTGCGTCGCAACGTGGCCGCCTGTTCATCGAGCTGGCGCCAGCGACGGAAATACCCCGCCACCTCTGCGGCCTGGCGGCTTGCGCCAGCATAGGCATCGAGCCATTCTCGCTGCATGGCCTGCTTGAGCAGGGATTGATGTGCGTGCTGGCCATGCAGATCGACAAGAAATTCGCCGGCCTCGCGCAATTGTTGCGCGGTTGCAGCACGACCATTGATGAAACAACGCGAACGACCGTTGGCGTCAACGGTTCGACGCAGGATGCAGCGCTGATCGTCATCAAAATCATTTTCGGCCAGCCAGGCCTGCAACGCTGCCAGCGCTGCAATGTCAAATTCAGCGCTCACCTCGGCGCGGGACGCGCCTTCGCGCACCACGGCAGCGTCAGCGCGTTCGCCCAGCACCAGCGACAGCGCATCCACCAGGATCGACTTGCCTGCACCGGTCTCGCCAGTGAGCACGGTCAGCCCGGCACCGAAAGCAATCTCCATCTGCTCGACGATGACGAAATCGCGCAATCCTAGCGCCAGCAGCATCAGAGTTTCTTTCCCCAGTACAATTTTTCACGCAAGGTGCGGTAATAGCTATAATGCAGGGGATGCAGCAGGCGCACCGGCGACGGCGAACGGGTAATGCGCACCAGGTCGCCAATGCGGATGTCGCAGTGGCGCTGACCGTCAAAATGCACCCGGGCATCATCCGCATGAATCAGTTCCAGCTCCACCACTGCCTGACTGTTGACCACGATCGGACGTGCCGCCAGCGTGTGGGCGCTGATCGGAACCAGCACAAAGGCCGCCAGGCTCGGGTGCAGGATCGGCCCGCCTGCCGACAGGGCGTAAGCCGTCGACCCGGTAGGCGTGGCGAGAATCAGACCGTCCGAACGCTGTCCATACACGAACTCGCCATCGATCCGCACGCCGAATTCGATGAGCCGGCCGGTCGATCCCTTGCTCACCACCACGTCATTGAGCGCATAGGCGGAAAAAATCACCTTGTTCTGCCGCAGGATGCTGGTGTCGAGCATCAGGCGGTCTTCCTCGATGAACTCTCCCTGAAGGATCAGGCCAAGCGCATCGAACATGCCTTCGACCGGAACGTCGGTGAGAAAGCCAAGCCGGCCCTGATTGACGCCCAGCAGCGGAACAGGATAACCGGCCAGCGCGCGTGCGATCGACAACATGGTGCCGTCACCACCAAGCACCACCACCAGATCGGCGCGCTCGCCGATCTCGATCAGCCCGGCCGTGGCATGGTCGCCGATATCCAGCAGATTGGCGGTATTATGCGCAATGAGCACCACATAGCCCTGCTGGCGCAGAAAGTCGGCCAGAAGCGGCAGACTGCCGCCCATTTCCGCGCCGTCGTACTTGCCGACCAGGGCAATCGTCTTGAAGGGTTTGCACATGATTGCGCATTATATCGACGCATTCCCGGGGCGGGAATTTTTTTTGTACAATATTCCCCATGCTGACCGAACGCGCGCAAATCCTGCTCAAAACCCTGGTGGAACGCTACATCGCTGATGGCCAGCCGGTCGGTTCGCGCATGCTGTCGCAGTATTCCCGGCTCGATCTCAGTCCGGCGTCGATCCGCAATGTCATGGCTGATCTCGAATCGATGGGACTGGTCGCCAGCCCGCACCATTCTGCAGGCCGCGTACCCACCGCTCAGGGATTCCGCCTGTTCATCGACCGCCTGATGACCGTACAGCGGCTCGAATCGCTGGAAATCAACCAGCTCGAAGCCCACCTGCAGGATTCCGATCCCCAGCACGTGTTGTCGCAGACCTCGCAGTTGCTGTCGCAGCTGACCCATTTTGCTGGCGTGGTCATGATTCCGAAACGGCGCAACACTGCATTCCGCCAGATCGAATTCCTGCGGTTGAGCGAACGCCGCATCCTGTTGGTGCTGATCACCACCGACGGCGAGGTACAGAACCGCATTCTCAACACTGACCGCACCTACAGCGCCGCAGAACTGTCGCAGGCCGCCCAACTGCTCAACCAGCACTATGCCGGCACCACGCTGCGCAAGGCACGACAGACCATGCAACAGGAATTGCAGTCGCTGCACCGCGACATCGACCGACTCATGCAACAGGCGCTCGACGCCAGCACCGCGGCACTCGAACCGCCGGCGGAAGACTGGGTGCTGTCGGGCGAACACAACCTGCTCAGGACCGATGCCTTTTCCGGTATCGAACAGCTGCGCAGGCTGTTCGACCTGTTCGAGCAGAAAACCTCGCTCGCGCGCCTGCTCGACCTGAGCCAGAGTGCCGAGGGTGTACAGATCTTCATTGGCAGCGAATCGGAAAACGCCCCGCCCAGCGACTGCAGTCTGGTCTCGGCACCCTATCACATGAACGGGGAAATCGTCGGCACGCTTGGCGTGATCGGCCCCACACGCATGCCCTATGACCGCGTCGTTCCCATTGTGGACGTCACGGCCAAACTGCTGTCCAACGCGCTCTCCAGTTACCAGATCAACTGACTGCCCCTATGCCCATATCCGCTCCACCGGCTCTCCGGCCGTCCGTTCCCCCTACGACCCGCACCGGCATCCTGCTGCTCAACCTGGGCACCCCGGATGCACCGCGAGCAGATGCGCTGCGACGCTACCTGGCCGAATTCCTCTCCGACCGCCGGGTGGTGG
>JAJXUP010000134.1 GCA_021782795.1 Pseudomonadota bacterium
GTCAATGGTTACACCGGTGACACCGACATGGGCGATATCCTGCAGGGTCAGTTTGAGACCGAACAGCACGATGCCAGCACGAAGCAGGGTCTGTTTGGAAAACCCGACACCACGGCCGCACTGGGGAGCGATGCTGTGATAGAAGGTGTTGCCGACGATCATGCCGAGGACAATGGCAATTGTCAGCGCGCTGAAACCATGCGCGCCGAACCAGGCGATCTTGCCCAGTTCGAAGCCGGCAACAGCGATGATACCGCTCAGAAGCAGGCCATAGAACAATGGCGGATGTGGTTTATGGTGATGACTATGTGTCATGAATGGTCCTTGGGATTAGGGTTTTTATACAAAACGTCTTGTAACATTCAGCCGGTTGTCATTATAAGCTGCAATTATCAATTCACAAAATGGGTAATGTCGTTATAATTGACCAGTGTTTCGATTATTTAACCCATGACATAGTCTGCAGATCATACCGGAGTCACATGAGCCAACTACGTTTAAGCCTGCGCCAGCTACAGATTTTCATTGCCGTGGTCGAGCATGGCAGCACCAGCGCTGCGGCTGAAGCCATCGCCCTGTCACAGTCAGCCACCAGTGCCGCGCTGAACGAACTCGAACGCACTCTTGGGATGAGCCTGTTCGATCGGGTGTCCAAGCGTTTGCTCATCAACCACAACGGCCGCACGCTGTTGCCGCAGGCGTTGTCTCTGCTCGACGCTGCAAGCGGTATCGAGCGCTGGGCCGAGGACGAGCAATTACAGACCGATGGGCTGCGCATCGGAGCGAGCACCACCATCGGCAATTACCTGTTGCCCGATATCCTGGCGAAATTTCGCGCCACGTTGCCAGAACGCATCCAGCCGGGCTGGCAGGCGCAGGTCATCATCGAAAATACAGCCGCCATCAGCCAGAAACTGGTCAATTTCGAGTTGGATATCGGTCTGATCGAGGGCTATTGCCACGAATCGGAGCTGATGGTGCGCCCCTGGCTCGAAGACGAACTGGTCGTGGTGGCCGCACCTCATGATCCGGTGATGCCGAAAGCGGATGAAAGCTGCGTTTCGATCGATACTCTGCGGCATGCCGTGTGGCTGCTGCGCGAGCCTGGTTCGGGCACGCGTGAAAATATCAACGAGGCGCTGTTACCTTACCTGCATCATCTGCAGCGCGGCGTGGAATTCGGTGATTCGGAAGCGATCAAGCGCGCCACCGCCAAGGGGTTGGGCATCAGTTGCCTATCACGCTTCGTGGTGTCGGACATGCTTGAGGATGGCCGGCTATCGCTGGTGCCGACGCCGCTGCCCAAGTTCACGCGTCGTTTTTATATCGTGCTGCACAAACAGAAGAAGCTCACGCGCGGGCTGTCGCGCATGCTCGATTATTTCCAGCAGATCGATAACGCCGGCTGAGCACCGGCGGCGCGAACGATTCAGCAGGTGAAAACCCGGGATTCCGCACCTGCGGGGAGGCTCAGGTGGTTTTGACCCAGGTGTCCTTGAGACCGACCGTACGGTTGAACACCGGCTGTTGCGGGTTGTGATCGCGACGGTCGGCGACGAAATAACCATGCCGTTCGAACTGATAGCGGTCTTCCGGCAGGGCCTGAGCCAGCGCCGGTTCGAGTCGGGCCTGCACGACGCGCAGTGATTCCGGATTGATGTCGAGCATGAAATCCTGTGACGTGCCCGGATGGGGGACGCGAAACAGCCGGTCGTACAGGCGTACCTCGGCCTCAATGGCCTCGTTGATGGACAGCCAGTGGATGTTGCCCTTGACCTTGACGCTGTCTGCGCCCGGCGTGCCGGATTTCGTGTCAGGCAGCAGGTTGGCGTGCACGCAGAGCAGATTGCCCTGGGCGTCGTAGTCTGCGCCAGTGCATTCGATGACGTAGGCGTAACGCAGGCGTACACGGTTGCCAGGATAGAGGCGGAAAAATCCCTTGGCCGGCGTCTCCTGGTAGTCCTCGCGTTCGATCCACAATTCACGCGTCAGTCCGACCGGACGTTTGCCGGCTTCGCTGTGCAGCGGGTGGTTGGGTGCGAGACATTCCTCACGCTGTTCCTGCGGATAGTTGTCGAGGACCAGACGTATCGGATCGAGTACGGCGATACGGCGCTGGGCAGCAAGGTTGAGATCTTCGCGCATGCATTCCTCGAGCACGGCCATGTCGATCCACGTGTCGGATTTTGATACGCCGATGCGGTCGGTAAACAGACGGAACCCCGCTGCAGTGAAACCGCGCCGGCGCGCACCGGCCAGCGTTGGCAAGCGGGGATCATCCCATCCGCTGACGGTGCCGGATTCCACAAGCTGGATCAGCTTGCGCTTGGACAGCACCACGTAGGTCAGGTTGAGGCGGGCGAATTCGATCTGCTGTGGATGCCAGTGGATGAGCGGCTGCAACTGATCGAGTACCCAATCGTACAACGGTCGGTGATCTTCGAATTCGAGCGTGCAGATCGAATGGGTGACGCGCTCGAGCGCATCCGAAATGCAGTGGGTGTAATCGTACAGCGGATAAATGCACCAGGTGTTGCCGGTGCGGTGATGTTCTGCATGCCGGATGCGATAAATCACCGGATCGCGCAGGTTCAGATTGGGTGAGGCCATGTCGATGCGGGCGCGCAGCACGTGGGTGCCGTCAGGGAATTCTCCCGCCTTCATGCGGCGGAACAATTCGAGATTCTCGTCAGGGGTGCGATTGCGGTAGGGGCTGTCCTGACCGGGTTCGGTCAGGTTGCCGCGCCGGGCACGGATCTGGTCGGCGTTCTGGCTGTCGACATAGGCCAGGCCGTGTTCGATCAGGTATTCGGCGAACAGGTAGAGCCGGTCGAAGTAATCCGAAGCGTAATACTGGTGTTCGCCCCAGTCGAAGCCGAGCCAGCGCACCGCTTCGAGGATCGAATCGACGTATTCCTGTTCTTCCTTTTCGGGGTTGGTGTCATCGAAGCGCATGTGGCATGCGCCGCCATAGTCGCGTGCCAGACCGAAATTGAGGCAGATCGATTTGGCGTGACCGTAGTGCAGGTAGCCGTTCGGCTCGGGCGGGAAACGCGTTGCCACGCGCCCACCCCATTTCTGGCTGGCATTGTCGCCGTCGATGATGTTGCGGATGAAATTGTGTACTGCGGGTTTTTCGGCGGATTCGGACATGGTGTGCCAGTTGGGCGGTTGATCGTATAATCGGGTACTTCGGAACAATGACAGGGATGGTAATGCAACGGCGCGATTTTATCAAAGGGACGGCCGGGCTGGGTCTGGCCGGACTTCCCGTAGCGGCGGCCCAGGCAGCAGATTATCCGGAAATCAGCTGGCGCATGGCTTCCAGTTTTCCGAAAAGCCTGGACACCATCTATATGGCGGCCGAGCAGATGGCGGAGCGGGTGGCGGCATTGACCGGCGGCAGGTTCCATATCCGCGTGTTCGCTGGTGGCGAACTGGTGCCCGGGCTGATGGTGCTCGATGCAGTTCAGGATGGCACGGTGGAATGTGGCCACAGCGCGAGCTATTACTATGTCGGCAAGAACATGGCGTTCGCCTTTGACTGCGCCGTGCCGTTCGGCATGAATGCGCGCCAGCAGAACGCCTGGATGTACTCCGGGGGCGGCATCGAACTGATGCGCGAACTGTTCCGCAGCTACCATATCATTCAGTTCCCCGGCGGCAACACGGGCGCGCAGATGGGTGGCTGGTTCCGTCACGAGGTGCATTCGCTTGCCGATCTCAAAGGGCTGAAAATGCGCATTCCCGGGCTGGGCGGCAAGATCATGGCGCGGCTGGGCGTCGTGCCGCAGACGCTGCCGGGCAGCGACATCTATCCGGCGCTCGAAACCGGTGCCATCGATGCTGCGGAGTGGGTCGGCCCCTACGACGATGAACGGCTCGGTTTTCACAAGATCGCCAAACATTATTATTATCCCGGCTGGTGGGAGGGCGGCCCACAGCTGTCGTTCATGGTCAACCTGTCGAAATGGAACGCCTTGCCGAAAATCTACCAGCAGGCATTCGAAGTGGCGGCAGCTGAAGTCAATGTGCGCATGCTGGCCGAATACGATGCCCGCAATCCACCGGCGCTGATGCGTCTGATTCAGCAGGGTGTCCAACTGCATGCTTTTCCCAAGGATGTCATGCTGACTGCACGGCGTGAATCCTATGCGCTGTTTGAGGAAGAATCGGCGCGCAATCCGATATTCAAGCGCATCTATGACCAGTGGAAAGTGTTCCTGCAGAGTGAGCTTCAGTGGTTCAAGGTGTGCGAATCGCCTTACGACAATTTCATGGATTACGTAAAGTAGTGGCTGCAGCAACCTGTTTATGAATTTTTTGCAGTCACTCGGCGATGAGCGCAGCCGGCGGTGCGAGACGGCCCAGGGCAAGGCGGGCGCTGCCGGTGGCGGCCTCGCTGTGCTCTACCGTGGTCACGGGAACGCCTAGCAGGCGTTCACGCAGCGCCATCCATTGTGGATTGCGGCTGCCGCCGCCCGCGGTGAACACGCGTCGTGGCGGCGGAGCGCCAAGTGATTCGAGCAGCTGGTAGCCTTCGCGTTCGATGTGCGCCATGCCTTGCAGCAGACCGTGCAGAAAGGCAACCGGTTCGGTGGGACGCGGCGTGAGCCGCGGTTCGAGCTGCGGGTCATGACGCGGAAAGCGTTCGCCTCGCGCGGGTAGCGGATAATAGTCGAGCGGACTGTCGTGCAGCGGATCGATCCGGCAACTGTAATCGCGCAGCTGCGCATCATCGAAAAACTGGCGCAGTACCGCGCCGCCGCTGTTCGATGCGCCGCCGGCAAGCCAGAATTCGCCCAGCCGGTGGCTGTAGACACCATGGATCGGGGAGACAATGGGTCGAAGGGAGACCACCTTGACCGTGAGCGTGCTGCCCAGGGAAGTGAGCGCGTCGCCGGGGCGAAGCAACCCGGCCGCAAGCGCGGCAGCCGTGCTGTCGGTGGTGCCGGCGCGAACCTCGCAGGCGGGATCGAGTCCGAAACGTTGTGCCAGGGCGGCATCCAGCCGGCCGAGCAGGCTGCCCGGCGCCACCACATCGGGCAGCAATTTCCGTGCGGGGTGTTGTTGCAGCACTTCTTGCCATTCCAGCCGCACCGGGTCGTAACCGGTTTTGAGTGCATTGTGCCAGTCGCTCGGTGCAGGCCGGCCGAGCAAGCGGCTGTTGAGCCAGTCGGCCTGGTGCAGCAGGTGTCGCGCCTGTTGTGCCGTATCGTGTGCGAGCAGCCAGTCGAGCCTGGCGCCCGGCTGCGCGGGCAATGGCTGAAAATACGGCAGCACGGGCGTGATCGGGTGCAATGCCGAGTCGGTCAGGACGGCGGTGCCGGAGGTGGCGTCGAGGGCAATGG
>JAJXUP010000135.1 GCA_021782795.1 Pseudomonadota bacterium
CGCACCGGCCTGCCACTGATACTGGTACAGGCGCAGCTCGACACAGCCATCCGGCGCGGCCTGCTGCAGCAGGATGACGCACGTATTGCCCCGACCCCGCAAGGCCGACGTTTTCTCAATGATCTGTTGGCGTTGTTTTTGCCAGACGCCCGGGAGCAGCCATGAACCTGCCGCTTCAATTCGAACGCACCGCCATCCTGCTTGGCGAGGCTGCGCTGCGCCACCTGTCCGGCCGGCATGTACTGGTCGCCGGATTGGGCGGCGTGGGCGGGCAGTGTGCGGACGCGCTGGCCCGCGCCGGCATCGGCCGCCTGACGCTGATCGACAGCGATGTCATCGTTCCCAGCAACATCAACCGCCAGTTGCCGGCATTGCTGTCCACTGTCGGCAAAACCAAGGTGGACGTGGTTCGCGCACGCATCGCCGATATTCATCCGGACTGCCATGTCACCACACAGCGCGTGTTCCTCACTCCGGAAAACATCAGCGGATATCTGGCGGAAGATCTCGATTTCGTGATCGACTGTATTGATACGCTGGCGTCCAAGGCAGCACTGATCGCTGCAGCCCGCCAGCGTGGCCTGCCCGTCGCATCGAGCATGGGCGCAGGCAACCGGCTCGATCCGGCGCGGGTGCGTCTGGCCGACATCAGCCGCACCCATGGCTGTCCGCTGGCGCGACTGCTGCGCGCACAACTGCGCAAACTCGGAGTGCATGATGGCGTGCTGACGGTATTCACCGATGAGCCGCCGCGTGCGCCCCGCCCGCGTGGCGAAGATGAGTCACGCCCCACCAACGGCACCATCAGCTACATGCCACCGCTGTTCGGTCTGATGCTGGCTGGTGCGGTGGTGCAACGGCTGCTGCCCGAGACATGACTGCGCCCGTCAAGCCCGCGACGCCTGCCGTGTCCTGTCAGGCGCGCGACGAGCGCAGGTGGTTCTTGAGTTTGCGTGCCAGGTTCGCCGCATCGCGCAGCAATGGCGTACGGTCGATCCACGACAACGGGTGAATATCGGTTTTCGAACTGCGTTGATAGCCCAGTTCCGGCACGGCAATCAGGGTGAGCATTTCCGGATGTTGCCGCCGGAACCATGAATAGGCGCCATCGACATGCATCGGCCCGCCGTCCGGATGCCCCCCCGGACGAGCCAGCATGGCCTGCAGATATGCAGCGGCACGTTCCATGACCGGTGCCTGGAAGGCGACGAAATGCGTGGTACGGACCGCAGCCTCGGCCGCCATGGACTGAATTTCCGCATCAGGTCCTGCGAGCGGTTGCAGCAATTCGTAACCGCCATAAAACACCCCCCAGTCGGACTGTTGCAGGCGGGCACACAGGGCTCCGATGCGCGCGTTGAAATCACGGCTGAAATCAAGATCGTCTTCAGGAATCAGGATCCGCTGCAAACCCTGCTGCGCGGCATCCTGCAAGATGGCCAGATGGCTGGAAAAACAGCCACGCGCCCCGATACTGGGAAATTCGCCGGCAGCGTTCGGACGGATCGCGGGGAAGAACATCACGCGCGGATGACCACCCAGCCCGACCTTGACGAGCTGATCTTCCATCTCGCGACGGCGGTCGGTGCGCTCGGGCAGATTGACGATGTAAATGCGATCGAACAGTTCGGCACGCCACCTCAATAGGCATTCTTGTCGGCGAGCTTCTTCAGCGTACCGAGCATGATCGACAGATCAAGCCAGATCGACCAGTGGTTGATGTATTCGATATCCGACTCCACCCGCTGGATCATGAGATTGATATCGCGCGTTTCGCCACGCAGCCCGCGCACCTGTGCCAGACCGGTCATGCCCGGCTTGATGTGCAACCGGGCAAAATAGTCGTTGATACGACGCGAATACTCCGCATCATGCTGAATGGCGTGCGGCCTGGGACCGACCAGAGACATGTCGCCGGAAAGCACGTTGAAGATTTGCGGCAGTTCATCCAGGCTGGTACGGCGGATGAATGCACCGACACGAGTCACGCGCGGATCATTTTTTTCCGCCTGCTTCACGGTTGCGCCTTCCTGTTCCGATTGCACATACATGCTGCGAAATTTCCAGATGCGAAACACCTTGCCGTTCCAGCCGGTGCGTTTCTGCCGGTAGAACACCGGCCCGGGGCTGTCCAGCCTGATCAGCACGGCGATCGTCAGCAGTATGGGCGCGATCATGAGCAGGATGATGCTGGATAGCAGCATGTCTTCCATCAGCTTGGCAATCCGGTTCAGCCCCACCAGCGGTGTTTCCGACAAGGTCAGCACCGGAATGCCGGACAGTTCCGACACACTGTGATTGACCAGCCGCAGCGAGAAAATATCGGGCACCCAGTGGATGGTGATGTATTTGTCGAGCAGGAACTGATAGATGCGCGGCAGAATCCCCGAGGCGTCGAGTGGCACCACGATGTAGACAATGTCGATCTGGTGCTGCGCCACCAACTGCGGCAGGTCGCCAATGCCACCCAGCACTGGCGACTGGCTGGCTTCAGTATCGTATTCCGCATGCTCGGTCAGCGAAACCATGCCCACGACGCGCTCACCCATCCACAAGTTGCTGGAGATCTTGAACCGGAGAAAATCCGCAAGCGCGCCTTCACCGATGATCAGCACGTTATTGACCTGCGGCGAATTGCGCACCAGCGCGTGGTGCACCGACTTGACCGCAGCATGAAACCCCAGTTGCGCGACAAAACCGATCACGTACATCTCGAGCAGGAACAGCCGTGAATAGTCTTCGCCTTCGCGTGACAGGTAGAACAGCCCGACCAGACCGAGGAAACTGACCGACCAGGCCTGAAACAGCGCCGCAGTCTTGCTGATGAAATCGGCATTGTTGCGATAAATGCCGAAATACTCATAGCTGATTGCCATGATGCCCGTCAGTACCAGCAGCATGATGGCGTCGTCCGACGTCATCGCGCCGGTCCGATAGATGATCAGCATGCGCAGGATGGCGAACACACCCACATAATCCAGGCTTGCCTGCAACAGTTTGACCAGATTGCTTCGGCGACGAAGCAACGGTTTTTTGTGCTTCACATAAAACGACATAGAAAAATACCTGTCAACCCGGCTTCGCCCGCCCGGTATTCAAATGGCGTTGCCGCACCGATTCAGTGCCTGCAGGCGCGACGACACCCCAAGCTTGTCGAAAATCCGCTTCAGGTGATTCTTGACCGTATTGGGACTGATATCCAGAATCGCACCAATTTCATGATTACTCTTGCCCAGTTTGACCCATTTCATGATCTGCTTCTCGCGCTCGCTCAGCACCGCCACGGCGCGACTGCACTCTTCATCCACCACGCCCGCTTCTTCAGGCGGCTGATTGTCATCCACCAGCATCTCGATACGCCGCAACGCCAGATCGATATGCGGCATCAGCATTTCCAGGGACAACCGGCGCAACGGGAATTCATCCGCAGCATCGAAAAAAACATACAGGCTGTCATTGTGACCGCGCAGGTCATGAATACCATACACCAGCAGGGATTTCATGTTGTGCAACCGGTCCATGAAACATTTTGCACCGTTTGCTGGCACGGTCACCACACTATCGAGCGAGGAAAAACGGTTCATGACGAACCACTGCGCATCCTGTTGCTGCCATTTGCCAAACAGGCTGCCCATCAACGCATCGATATTCTCCCGTGCATCGATCAGGTGTTGCGTACGCACTTCGGAAATACTGGAAATCACGTCGTAATTCAGCCTGCCGCTGGAAAAATTGCCCCATGCCGCAATCATCACGTCATGCGGCATCATTTCGCGCACGCTGCCCTGCATCCAGAGAAACAAGTCCACGTGCCGCGTGATGGCTAACGACTGCTGCACCAGTTCCTGCAGCCGATCGGATGAAACTGAATCCGGTTTCATCATTTCATTGACTGACAAACCATGCCCTCCCGGAATAGTTGCATGATACACCTGCGGGCGGCAACAAGGCTTCAAACCCTTTCATTTTCCTGAAGCCCGTTTGTGCGACGCAGAACGCGCCGTTGCCCGGCGCATCCCCTGAACCCACCCTGAAACCGGCCCTTATAATTTTGCGGCCGACAGATGCAAAGTGCAATTCCAGTTATTTCTATAAAGATTTCCGCAACCATATCATTTTCCGTATATCTTTACCACAACTGGATTGCAGCATCATGTCAATCCGGAAAAATAGCACGCCGCCACTTGCAAACAACTTACAGGCTATTGCACGCATATTGCAGCAAACTGCATGCCAACCAAACGACCCGGCAGCAGCACCGGGTCAGGCGCATGTTTTCATAAGGTTTCCGCACAAACCCTACATAAACCGACCACCCGAAATGACTATTGCGCCACTGCTTGCAGTAATTAGAATGGGAACCGTGAGAGAAAGCCCCGGCGACTGACTCTCGTGCAGAGGTAACCATCTGATCTGTCAGTGGTTACGGACGCGGACTGAATGGGAGAGGAGCGCTGGTACTGGCTTACGCCCGGAGAGTCGGATTGGATGAGAAGGTTTGAACCGCACAGGGTCGAGGAGTACTTGACAGTCTGGCGTACCGTCTCAAGGAAAAGCAGCATTTTCCCGCCACAGGAACAGAAACAGTGGCCAGCAACAGCAGGATTTGGCAGTTTTTTATTTCGAATTTATTTTATCTGGAGGTTACGCCATGCGTCACTCGATTCTTGCAGCGGCAGTTCTGACTGCCCTCGCTTCCGTGCCGGCCTTTGCCAGCCCGATTCCCGGCCTGTACAACACTGGTGTCGACAACAGCGGCAATCTGCTGGCAGTTGGCGCTCCCGACATGCACTATGCGTTCAACGTGCTCAGCGGCACCGCCCCCGGCACGAACGGCTACGGCGTGGTTGCCAATCCCACGTTGTATCCGATGTCGCAAAATGACTGGGTGCCCAACACCAGCGTGTCGCAGTGGGTGACCCCGAATGCGAACCAGCCGACCGAAGATCCGGTTGCCAACGGTTACTACACCTGGACGCTGACCTTTGACCTGAACGGCAAGGTCAACCCCAACAGCGCCAGTTTCGCTGCCCAGTGGGCTGCCGACAACGTCGGTTATGCCACCCTCAACGGCAATCTGATCAACGGTTCCTACACCGGAACCGGTACGCAGGCCTTTGGCACCTGGCACGACTTCAGTGCGAATTCCGGCTTCCAGTCGGGGCTGAACACGCTGACGTTCTATGTGGAAAACATCTCCCAGACGTTGTCCAACCCGACCGGTCTGCAAGTGGACTTCACCAGTTCCAGCATCACCCCGACCCCGATCCCGGGTGCAGCGCTGCTGTTCATCTCCGCAGCAATTGCCGGTGGTCTGGTGCTCGGTCGCAAGCGCAAGGACGCGCAGGGC
>JAJXUP010000017.1 GCA_021782795.1 Pseudomonadota bacterium
TCAATCGAGGTGCGCAATGAAGCTCAAGACCGCATTGATGCTAGCAACGGTGGCGCTGGCGTCCGTCGCTGGCCAGGCCGCTCTGGCCTCACCTGTGCAGCAGCCGCCTGTCTGGCAGATGATCACGCCGACCACCGATCCGATCACGATCAGCTGGGGGCAGCATGACAACCAGGGCTCGATCCATTACAGCCCCGCCCCTGCGGAAACGATCTGGTACTACAATGGCAACATTCGCAACCAGAGTGTAGGCAATATCCTCAATGTCATCGACACGCAATTCAACCTGGCTTCGGGTGTACTGAAACCGGTTTCGAGTTGCGACAGCGCCAGCGGCAACTGCACCAATGCCAGCGATGGCAGAGGCGGCGAGGGTTACAGCAACGGATTCACCAGTGACAGTGCCTACAACTACCTCGCTGTGCACTTCGGCCAGGGTGAGCTGCTGTTCCACTGGGCCAATCCGATCGCGGCCAACACGGAATTCAAGATTGACATCCCGTGCGGGATTGGTGGCATCAGCAACTACCGCGCTTATGATGCACCGCCCCCCACCCCTACCCCGATCCCACCGGCAATTCTGCTGTTTGCCAGCGCACTGATCGGCCTGGCGCTGACCAAGCACCAGCGCATCTGATCCGATCGGACGTTGGATGGATTCAATCGGCCCGGCACCTGCCGGGCCGATTTTTTTGCACAGGCTCTGTATCACCGAACGGACAACACGACCGAGATGGCCTGCACAGATCCCGTCACCGCAGAATCGCGAAACTTTGAGCGAAGGATTGGAACGGTCCGGCCATCAGTTGCTGCATGAAGTCACCGACCCCACCGTCGAACCGCTCTCCTCCGGTCTGCGATCGCCGAGGCCGACCGCGCAGCGCAAGTCGCGCGCATCCTGGACGATGTCGGCAGGGCGACGGCCCGAAACACCTTGAGTGACCTGTTCACGCGAGCACAAGCGTCCGGCCCCATTCAGGGAGACACGGTGGAAATGGTCCGTCGGTTTCTGGCGTTACTCCGGGAAGACTTGATGCTGGGGCTGTTGCTGCGCATCGCGGAACGGCCAACTGACCTGCCCCGAAACAGCAACCGCATCAGGCCACAGAGCCTGTTCATGAGACTCTACCCTGATACGGGACGAGACATGCCGTCCCCCGCCTGAATCGTGTGGGTTTGGATTCCAGAACACGGTCGAATAGCCTTTGGGCATCCGCCAACCCTGCTGGGCACATGGCGGTAAAGTTGCGCGCGGATCCGGGCTGCGAGTGCGCCCACGCGGTGCGCACCAAAATGAACGGGCCGCCCACAGGCGGCCCGTTCCTCATCCAGCCTGCGCCGGATCAGTAACGCGAGTCCTTCGGTTTGCCGCCTTTGGGCCAGTCATAAATCTTGGCCGGAAAATCAGGGCGCGGCATATGAGTAAAGTACTCGGCCACGTCAATGGCATCCTGGTCGGACAGACCACCCGCCCCAATCGGGTAATGCAGCGTGTTGGCCATCGGCATGTCATTCTTGACGAATCCTGCCGCTGTTGAGGTCTTGGCAATTCCGGCACCGATATTGTAGGACTGGTCACCCCACAGCGGCGGGAACACATACGACCCATCGGCACGTTTCATGCCTTCGCCATTCTGTCCATGACACACGGCACAGGAGTTGTCGTATACCTGCTTGCCATGCACCGGATTGGCCACCAGACCCGGAGCAACCTTGCCCACACCACGTCCCGGCAGCTTCTTCTGCCCCGGCTTCACATCGCCGCGCATCCAGTCCATGTAGGCCAGCATGGCCAGCATGGGCTTCGAATCCTTGGCCAGCGGGGTTCCCGCCATGGAACGCAGGAAACAGCCGTTGATGCGATCGGCCATGTCTATAACCTTGCCAGCACGGGGGTTGTAGCTCGGGAACAGCGCGGCCACACCAACGTAGGGCGACGCTTTGGCCACGGTACCGCCGTTGAGGTGGCAGCTGTTGCAGGTCAGCTGGTCGCCGACATTGTTCGGCAACAGGCGTTTGGTGTCCTGCATCAGCTGCATGCCATAGATGATCTGTGCGGCGTTCGGACTGTTGAGCATGGCAGCATAACGCGGCACGACGAAATTGCTGGCCGGTTCAGGCGGCAGTTCGAGCGTCTCGCGCATCTTGTGTACCTGCTCCGCAGTCACGGCATCACCACGGTTGCCCCAGCGCGTACGCACAAAGGTAATGATCTCCGCCAGTTCCTGGTCGTTCAGGCTGGCATAGGTCGGCATGCCGAATGCCTTGGGCGCACCGGCAGTCACCGCCGATTTTGACCCGGTCAGCACCACATGAATGAACGAGGACGGATCGTTGGCCTGAATCGATACGTTTCCTGCAAGTGGCGGGAAGAAATGCTGCACACCCCGGCCGTCGAGTTGGTGACAGGTCGAACAGAACTGCACATAACCCAGCCCGCCGCGGGTGCGATAGAGGTCGGCATTGCTCGCCTGCTGGCTGATCGCCGGGGTCTGCCGGTTGATCACATCTTCGGGATTGGGTGGCAGCGAATGCAGATACTCGCCGATCGCAGCCAGATCGCCTTCGGTGAAATGCTGCGAACTGTGGTGAATGACTTCCGTCATGCTGCCAAACGCAGTGGCATTGTCGTTTTCACCGGTCTTGAGGAACGTGGCGATCTCGGCGGGCGTCCACAGACCGCGCAAATTGACCGCACGCCAGTTTTCCACATTGGCGCCGGCAAGGAAATATTTGCCGTCATCGCCGCTGGCGCTCATGGCTTTTTCCTCGAAACCCAGTCCACGCGGGGTATGGCACGAACCACAGTGACCAAAACCTTCCACGATGTAGGCGCCTCGGTTCCACTGCGGGCTATGCGAAGGATCGTAGCGGTAAGGCTTGTCATCGAGGAACACCATGTTCCACCCGGCCAGGCCGATACGCAGATTGAAGGGGAATTGCATGGTATTCGGCTTGTTAGGCTGAACCACCGGTGCCACGCCATGCATCATGTATGCATACAGCGCGCGCATGTCATCAGGAGCAATCTTGGCAAACGACGGGTAAGGCATGGCCGGATACAGGTTATGACCATCGTCGGCCACACCACGACGCATGGCGCGATCGAACTGTTCAAACGTGTAATCGCCGATACCGGTTGCGCGGTCGGGGGTGATATTGGTCGAATGCACGATGCCAAACGGCGTCTTCATTTCCAGTCCGCCGGCCATGGGCTTGCCGCCCGGTGCGGTATGACAGGCCACGCAATCGCCCAGATGGGCCAGGTATTCACCATGCCTGATCAGATCGGCTTCGGTTTGCTGTTGCGTGGCGGAATATGCTGTTCCGGCCATCGCGCACGAAAACGCGAAACCCAGGATCGCCCGCTGCCAATTTTTCACTGCCATTCAAATCTCCTCGCTCATGCAGTAGTCATGGGTGGCCCCGACCATTGTCCCTGCCTGCCCATGACGGTCATACTGCGCATTGTGGCTTTTGTATGTCGCAATAACCCGTCGATTCTATACCGGAGGCGACGCAGATATCAAGGCAAAACCGAACCTCCGCGCTCATTCAGCGTACTGCAAGAAATTCGAGCGCATGCCCATCGGGATCGCGGCAGAACAGCGCCGCACGCCCTGAACTGCTCGGGCTGAAGTCAAAACCGGCCTGACGCAACCGTTCGCCCAACGCCGCAATGTCGTCTACGGCAAACGCAACATGGCGGTCACGCCCGCCCGACACCGTTTCCTGGGCCGGCGGGCACGAATCCGGCAGGCACAACAGATGAATACTGACCGCACCCAACGCATACCACACACCGTCAAACGTCATTGCCGGTCGTGCAGGGTCTGGCAGCAAGCCGAGCACACCTTCATAAAACCGCCGTGACCGATCAAGATCAGCTACCGGCAGCGACACGTGATGAATGGCCTGAATCTGCATCATTACGTTCATGCTCCATTTTCCCGGAAAACAGACTGGCCGCCATGATCATTGCCGCGCCGAGCCATTCCTTGCCCACGAGCCATTCATGCGCCAGCAGATAGGCCGACAGCGCAGACACCACCAGTTCGGACAGCAGAATGACAATGGCACGATTGGCGGCGACGTGCGACAGTCCGTACTGCATGAGCAACGTCACGCTGTACATCGACAGGGCCACCGCCACGAGCACCAGCCAAACCCACGGCCCGAGGCCATGCAGACCATGCAACGGGTGCAGCCCAAGCAGCCCGAGCCACACCGCCGGCACCAGGCTGCCGCCGGCCCAGATCGCCAGCGCACGTGCCTGCAGCACCAATTGCTCCAGCCGGCGCGACAGTACATTGGTCAGCGCGAAACCGATACCGGCAAGCAGTCCGAGCCACTCGGACAGATTGACCGGCAATGGCCAGCGCCCTTCTGGCCGCCACAGCATCACCAGCGCTCCACCCAGCGACAGCAACAGGATCAGGTAGCCCGTAACCGTTAGGCGTTCGCCCAGCAACAACCGGGCGAACAGCACCGTCCACAGTGGCGCCAGATAAAACAGCAACGCCACCCGCATGACTTCGCCGTGAATCACTGCCAGCACATAGGCCGTGTTGGTTACGCCTGCCAACAGCGCCAGCATGATCCACACGCCGGTGTGCCGGACCAGGTTGCGCCAGCAACCCGCCAGCAGCGGCAGGCCGAGTGCGCCGGCGATGATGTAGGTCAGCATGGACGACACCAGTCCATCCATACCCGTTCCCGCCAGCCAGCGGTAGGGATACCATACGATACCCCAGCACAGCGCGCTCATTACCAGCCCGGCCACCGGCAGGACCGTGTCATCTCTGCGCGCCCATTTCATCTCGATTCCCCCATCACCTGCATGCCATCTGCCTCTCGCATCCCGGCCGCCGCAGGGATTATAATGCCGGTTTTTACCTGGCCAGGCCATGAACCCGCATCTCGACCGCCTGCAACCCTATCCGTTCCAGAAACTGCGCGAACTGTTCCAGGGCATCATACCGCCACCTGGCCCGGGCATCGACCTGTCGATTGGCGAACCACGGCATCCCGCGCCGGAACTCATACGCACGACGATGCTCGAGCACCTGGAACGGTTGTCGAACTACCCGGCCACCATTGGTCTCGTCGAATTGCGCACGGAGATTGCTGCCTGGCTCGGACGACGCCACGCCATCCCGGTTCCCGATGCCGCCAGCCAGGTGCTGCCGGTAAACGGCAGTCGCGAAGCGCTGTTTGCCTTTGCCCAGGCCGTCATCGACCCCACAACCACGCCAGCCCCGGTCGTGCTCTCGCCCAACCCGTTTTACCAGATCTACGAAGGCGCTGCCCTGCTGGCAGGTGCCGAACCGTGGTACCTGCCCACACGGGCGGAAAACGGCTACCGCATCGACGTGCACGACATCCCCCAGGACGTGCTGCAGCGCACCCAGCTTGCCTATCTGTGTTCTCCGGGCAATCCGACCGGCCACGTCATGACGCTGGATGAATGGCGCGAGTGGTTCGACCTGTCAGACCGCCACGGATTCATCATCGCTTCGGACGAATGCTACTCCGAAATCCATCCGGAACAGTCGCCACCGCTAGGCGCGCTCGCAGCCGCGCAACAGCTGGGGCGCAGTGACTATCCGCGGCTTGTGGTTTTCAACAGCCTGTCCAAGCGCTCCAACGTGCCCGGCCTGCGCTCCGGCTTCGCAGCCGGCAATGCTGCAATCCTGAAACAGTTTCTGCTCTACCGCACCTATCATGGTTCGGCGATGTCGCCCGTGACGCAGATGGTCAGCGCCCGTGCCTGGCAGGACGAGGCGCACGTCACGGAAAACCGGCGCCTGTACGCTGAAAAATTCGCCGCCGTCGCACCGCTGCTGCGCCCACTGCTGCCAGCAGGTCTACCTGACGCGGCCTTTTACCTGTGGCTGCCAACCGGCGTAGATGATACCGTATTCACCCGGGAACTCTACCGTCAGTACGGCGTAACCGTGCTGCCCGGCAGCTACCTCGCGCGCGATTTCAACGGCTGCAACCCCGGCGCCGGCTGGGTACGCGTTGCGCTGGTCGCCCCGTTGCAAGCCTGCGTTGAAGCCGCACACCACATTGCCGCATTGTATCGCCAACTCAACCCGCACACCGAGGAATCCGCATGACCGACATCCAAGCCATCATCGAACAGGCTTTCGAACGCCGCAGTGACATCACGCCCGATAACGCGGGCACCGAACTCAGACAGGCCGTAGCCCATGTCATCGAGTCGCTCGACCAGGGCACGCTGCGTGTGGCCAGCAAGGAGAACGGCGTCTGGGTCACCCACCAGTGGATCAAGAAAGCCGTCCTGCTGTCGTTCCGCCTCGAAGACAACTACTTCATCAAGGGTGGCTTCACCAATTATTTCGACAAAATCCCGTCCAAATTCGCCGACTTCAACAGCCGCGACTTCCGCGAAGGCGGTTACCGTGTCGTTCCGCCGGCCGCTGCGCGGCGCGGCGCGTTCATCGGCAAGAACGTCATCCTCATGCCGTCGTACGTCAATATCGGCGCCTACGTCGACAGCGGTACCATGGTTGACACCTGGGCTACGGTCGGTTCATGCGCCCAGATCGGCAAGAACGTACACCTGTCCGGTGGCGTCGGCATCGGCGGCGTGCTTGAACCCGTACAGGCCAACCCCACCATCATCGGTGACAACTGTTTCATCGGCGCACGCTCGGAAATCGTCGAAGGCGTGATCGTCGAAGACAATGCGGTCATTTCGATGGGTGTATACATCGGCCAGTCCACGCGTATCTATGACCGCGAAACCGGTGAAATTCTCTACGGTCGTGTTCCGGCCGGCTCGGTGGTGGTCAGCGGCAGCCTGCCGTCGGCTGACGGCAGCTACAGCCTGTACTGTGCGGTCATCGTCAAGAAAGTGGACGAAAAGACACGCTCCAAGGTGGGCATCAACGAACTGCTGCGCGGCATCTGATGACACAAGGGCTGGCCAGGTCGCCAGCCCTTGCAGCCGGTCACGTCACGGGCTGGCGGGGTGCACGCGCAATTCGTTCCAGTAGGCGCGCGCCCGATCCACCAGTTCGGCCGGCAATCCGTTCTTTTCGGCGATGATCAGCCCCAGCGACTGACCCGGCTCGCCGGGCACCAGTTCCCAGGTCGGTGCCAGCGTCGCATGATCGAAACGCATCGATGCATTGGACAGCCAGGGATGCGTGGCGGCAAACGTCTTGAGCGGAGACAGATGCGTGGTCACGATGCCACGCGTCTTGCGCTGCGCCAGTTCATCGAGCAGTGCCATCGCCAACGCCGCACCCTCTTCCGGATCGGTGCCGGTGCCCAGTTCGTCCATCAGCACCAGGGTTCGCTCGTCAGCCTGTTCGAGCACGCGCTTGAGCACCTCCACATGGCCGGCAAACGTGGACAGGTGATGGTGCAGGCTTTGCCGGTCGCCCACGTCAACGATGATGCGGCTGAAATTTCCGATGACGCAACTGCCTTCGGCCGGCAGATGCAATCCGCACCAGGCCATGGTCACCAGCAGGCCGACGGTCTTGAGTACGACCGTCTTGCCACCGGTATTGGGCCCGGTAATCACCAGCAACGGGGATGAATCATCAAGCACCAGCGTCAGCGGAACGAGATGCGAAATCTGGCGCTGCTGGAATTGCAGCAACAGTTGCGGATGATAGGCGCGATCAAGACGCAGCACCGGTTCATCGACAAGTTCCGCCGGCGAGGCATTGAACGCAGCCGACAACTGTCCGCCGGCCAGGGCGAGGTCGACCCAGGTCAATGCATCCAGCACAGCATTGAGCGCGGGCAGATGCTCGCGCAACAGGTCAGTCAATCCCTGTAGCACAATCTGGTTCTGCGCCTCGATCTGTCCGTTCAGCGCTTCGAGCCGATTGTTGTCGCCCACCACTTCCAGCGGCTCGACCAGCATTTCCCGACCGCCCGCGCTACTGCCACGCCGCACGCCACGCAAGCGTTCCGCGGTGTTGCTGCGCACCGCCAGCACCGCACGTGCGCCATGCCACTGCAACGCGTGCGGTCCATCGAACAGCCCATGGTATCTGGCATCGCCCATGATCTCGCGCAGTTTGCGGTCGACTTCCGCCTGCTGTGCACGAAACGCGAGATGCAATTCCTGTAACGCCGGACTCGCATCTTCGCGCAGCCGCCCTTGCGGCTGCAGGCTGCGTTCCAATGCGGCCTCCCAGTCGCGCGGTGCGACCAAAGCATCCGGCTGTGATATCAGCCCGGGAAACTGGGCACACAGCGTCGCCAGCTTCGCCGCAGCGGCCGAAACCAGACGGATATTGTGCAGTGCCTGTGCTGACAATGCAGCATTGGCCTGGCCAGCCTGACGCAGCGCAGCGCGCACATCCGGCACCTCGCCCAACCGCGGCAGCATACCGGCATCGACGAGCTGCCTCGCTGCGCTGACCGACTGCCGCATGCCACGTGCCACGGTGGCGTCAGGCGCCGGTTCGAGGTTATGGGCAGCATCATTGCCGTACGGGGTCAGCGCCAGGCGCGCCAGAATCCGGCGAATGCCGTCGAACTCAAGGGTTTTCAGATCACTGTGCATGGCGATTGGCGGCAAAATGTCCATCGTACCAAATGGGTGAACCGCGCTTCAACACGGATGTGAACAGGGTTATTCTCCGAAACCCGCTATTTTCCAGAGCCCGTGGTATAGGTGGTTTCCCGTGCAGCTTCGTATTGTGGCGCGAGGACGACGATCTCGACGCGACGGTTCCGCGCACGGTCTGCAGTATTGTCGTTCGGAGCGATGGGATGATTGGAAGCATTGCCGACCACCTTCAGCCGGTCTTCCGCGATGCCCTGCGCCACCAGTTCGCGCGCCACGCTGCTGGCTCGCACTGCGGACAGCTCCCAGTTTGAGGGAAACACGGCACTGCGGATCGGCTGGTCATCAGTATAACCATTGATTTCCAGATCGTAACGCTTGTCTTTGAGCACCGCGGCAATCGCCTGCAGCGCACGCTTCGAATCCTGGGACAATCCAGCCGCACCCGAAGGAAACAGCAGACTGGCATTGATCTCCACATCCACTCCGCGCGAAGACTGACTGACTCTGACCATGCCCTGTTTCACCAGCGGGTCGAGTGTGTGCGACAGATCGCGGGCCACGGTATTCATCTGTTCAGCCTCCACATCGCGCTGGGTATGCACCGGCCGTGGCTTCTCCTTGACGATCACCGTCTTGACCAGAATCGGATGGCTCTGCGTGCCCGCCACAACCACCCGGCCGAAAGCCACGCCCAGCGCATTGGACAGCACACGGTATTTGCCTTCGTTGACAGCCGAAATGGCATACATCACAACAAAAAATGCAAACAGCAATGTGATGAAATCCGCGTAGGACACCAGCCAGCGTTCGAGATTCTCCTCTTCTTCCCGCTCCCGATGCCGACGCGCCATGATTTACTCCAGATAGGCTGCAAGCCGGTCTTCGATCACGCGCGGGTGCTCGCCGTGTGCGATTGCCATCAACCCTTCCATGACCAGTTCACGCTGGCGGATCTGCTGGGTGATGGCCGCCTTGAGCCGGTTGGCGATGGGCAGGTAGACCAGATTGGCCAGACCGACACCGTACACCGTAGCCACGAAGGCCACGGCGATGCCGCCGCCCAGCTTGGTCGGGTCCGACAGATGCTGCATGACGCGAATCAGTCCGAGCACCGCCCCCAGAATACCGATGGTCGGCGAATAACCGCCAGCAGATTCCCAGATCTTGACGGCCGTGCGATGGTACAGGTCGAGGGCTGCGATCTCGGCATCGAGAATCTGGCGCAACTGATTTTCATCGATACCGTCGATGATCATGCGCAGCCCCTTGCTGACAAACGGATCCCGGGCCGCACGCAGATAAGGCTCCAGGCTCAGCAGACCATCACGGCGTACACTGTGACTCCAGCGTACGATATCGGCACTCAGCATCCGGCGCTGGTCATCCGGCGGCTGCATTAGCCAGCGCGCCATCTTTACGCCACGCACGAATACCGGCAACCGCGTCTGCGTGATCACGGCGCCTACTGTGCCACCGAACACGATCATGAATGCCGCAGGCTGCAGCAACGACAGCACATGGCCACCGTCCAGCCCGTAAGACACCAGAATGCCGGCAAATGCCAGCGCAAGCCCGGCTAACCCCCCCCAGTCCATGCCAGGCTCCTCAATGAAGAACGAATGCGCGCGATGGCCTGACTGTGCAGCTGGCACACGCGCGATTCCGACACACCCATGACGGCGCCAATTTCTTTCAGGTTCATTTCCTGTTCGTAATACAGGCCCATCAGGATTTTCTCGCGCTCTGGCAGATCTTCGATGGCCTCGATCAGGGCGCGGCGGAAGTCGTCCTCGAGCAGGCTCGACAGCGGATCGCCGTTTTCGTCCACCATGTAGCGTTCAAGAAAATTGTCACGTTCGTCCCCCTCGTCCTGATAGTCTTCGTAATAGACGAGTTGGTGTCCACCGCCATCGGAGAGTTTTTCCTGGTATTCAGCCAGGGTAAGTTTCATCGCGCGCGCAATCTCGGCTTCGCTCGGCGGGCGGCCCAGTTCCTGCTGCAGATTGGACATCGCGGTTTCGATCTTGCGCATGTCCTGACGGACATTGCGCGGCAGCCAGTCCATGCCGCGCAGTTCGTCAAGCATCGAACCACGGATGCGCTGCACGGCATAAGTCTCGAACTGCGCCCCGTGCGTGTCCTCGTAACGGTTGATCGCGTCAAGCAGGCCGATCATGCCGGCCTGGATCAGATCGTCAACCTCGACACTGGGCGGCAGCCTCGCCTTCAGTTGGTACGCCAACCGTTTCACCAGCGGCGCATGTTCCAGAAGTATCTGGTTTTTGTCGGCTTTTCCGCTGACGGTGTACATATTTCAAGAAACGCTCAATTGTCCCGCAATACGCCGGAAAGCCGCGGATGCCAGCGCCAGCGGAAAGGCGTCAATAACCGAACGGCCCAGTCTGGCTGCACGGCCAAGATGATCGTCCGGCGGAATCGATCCCATATCCTGCAATGATACCGCAAGATACCGGCTGGCCGTTTTTGCAAGATTAGCATAAATCAGCCCGGCGCGAGCCGGTTCCGTGCCACTGACCAGTACGCCGTACTCGCCAGTGCCCACATTCGTCACCAGCCGTTTGATCATCGCATAACCAGACTTGATCGATTCCGCATCGGCGCCGATATGCACTACCATGCGCGATCGATCAAGTACGCTCGCCGGCAGACTGTCGTATTCGTCGAGTTCGGCATCGATGAATACACTGTCATAACGCGACGACAGGCGATCGAAAATTCTGCACAGTGCCTCATCCATATACCGCGGCCGCCCTGCCAGATGCTTGCCACCCTGCAACACGGCAAACGAATAGCCCGCATCGAGCCGCTGTACCGAATCTTCCAGCGGGTTGCGTCCATGGGCTGCATCGAGCAAGGCTGGCCTGCGCATCACACCCAGATGGGTGCCCATACGTGGATGGCGCCTGGCGTCGACCAGCAGGCAATTGCTGCCGGCATGCGCCATGCCGGCGCACAGATTATCGAACACGACATTGCGCTCCGGCGCAGGCAACGTGGACAGCAGCGTGATTCTGCGCGGACGGGGAACCGCCAGCATGCGGCGAAGACCCGCCGCCTGATCCATAATCTGGTCAGCCAAGGCGCACCTCCGAAAATTCACGTTCGGCGTCATTGCCACGGGCAGCTGACACCATCAACGACAGTTCCTCGTCCTGGAAACGGAACGCCGACATTTCGCGGCGCACACGAAACGCGCGATCGACCAGCAGCTCCCGGCTCATCAAGTGCAGGTCTTCCGGCACGCGCTGGCCATTGGCAGCATAATACAGACGCAACTTGTGGCGAATAATGACGTCAAGCACATTGCCCATGGTCGCTGCCTCATCGAGCTTGGTGATAATGCAACCGGCCAGCCCGCTGCCCTGATAGGCACGCACGACTTCGTTGAGCGTCTCACCAGTGGAGGTGGCATTCAGACACAGCAGGCGCTGCACTTCCACACCGGCGCCAGCAAGCATGGCGGCCTGCTCGGCCACCATCTGGTCGCGCTGGTTCATGCCAACGGTATCGATGAGCACGGTATGCTTGCCACGCAGTTCGGCAAGTGCAATGCGCAAATCGCTTTCGTCGCGCACCGAATGCACCATCACGCCAAGAATCTTGCCGTAGATGCGCAACTGCTCGTGCGCGCCAACACGGTAGCCGTCGGTGGTAATCAGCGCCAGCTTGTTGGGGCCATGGCGCATCACACAACGCGCAGCCAGCTTGGCGGTCGTGGTCGTCTTGCCCACCCCGGTCGGTCCGACCAGGGCGAACACCCCGCCACGTTCCAGTACGTCAAGCTCGTTGTGCATCACATTGAGATTGCGTGCCAGCGCGGCCTTGACCCATTGCATGCCTTCCAGGGCATTAGCCACTTCCGGCAGATGCTGCAGCAGGTGGCGCGACAGTCCAGGGCTGAAGCCGGCCGTCAGCAAATCACGCAGGATCTGAGCGCGATGCGGCTCGCGGCTGCGCTGGCCGTCCCAGGCAAGTTCGGCCAGCTGAATTTCCAGCATGCCGCGCATGGCACGGATTTCCTGCATCATGTTCGCCATTTCCCGCACCGAGGCCGGCGTCGCCTCAGGTTCATCCTCACTCCAGGTATCGGCCAGCACCGGGGTGGCGCGCGTCTGCAGGGCCGCAGCGCGGCCCTGCACCGTTTCACGCTGCGGTGCGCGCCCCCAGTCGAAATCGGGTTGCATGTCACGGTCGGCAGACGAAACCGTCAGCGCAGCCATGTCCTCGGCGGCCAGGGCCACCACCTCCACACCCTCGGCAATGCTGCGATTTGAAAGAATCATGGCCTCAGGCCCGAGCGCGTCGCGCACCTTGCGCAGTGCCTCGCGCGAATTGGCGGCAATGAATTTTTGTACGTTCATGTCTGACCTCCGATCAGATTGGTCACCCGAATGTTGCGTGAATCAGGAATTTCAGCGTGCGACAGCACCTTCAGCTGCGGAATCGAACGGCGCAGGAACCGCGCCAGCAACCAGCGCAGCGCCGGCGGCACCAGGAGCACGGCCGGCAGGCCCTGGCTTTCCTGTTGCACGGTTGCGCGGCTGACCTGGTTGACCAACGTCTCGGCCAGGCCGGGTTCGATGGCCGCCTGCTCACCACCAGCCTGCACTGCCTGCATCAGCAGACGTTCCAGACGGGTGTCCAGCGCCATGACGGCAACTTCCTGCGTGGCCGGATACACCTGCTGCACAATGGCACGGCCGAGAGCGATGCGCACCAATGCAGTCAGTTCGGTGGCATCCTGAACGCGAGCGACATGCTCGGCCAGCGTCTCGACAATGGTGCGCATATCACGAATGTGCACACCTTCGACCAGCAGGTTCTGCAGCACTTTCTGCAATTGCGACACTGTCATCATCTTGGGAACCAGTTCTTCCATCAGCTTGGGCGATTCGGCAGCCAGATGATCAACCAGCGACTGCACTTCCTGCCGGCCGAGCAACTCCGCGGCATGCATCGAAATCAGATGATTCATGTGGGTGGCGATCACGGTGGAGGCATCCACTACGGTGTACCCCATCAACTGGGCCTGGTCGCGCATTCCTGCGTCGATCCAGATCGCTGGCAGACCAAACGCAGGATCGGTGGTAGCCAGCCCCGGCAGCGTGCCATTGACCACACCGGGATTGATCGCCATCAACTGGCCCGCATAAGCTTCGCCCTGGCCGATTTCAACATCTTTCAGGCTGATGCGGTAGGCCGCCGGCTTGAGTTCCAGGTTGTCACGGATATGCACCGACGGCGGCAGGAAACCGATTTCCTGGGCAAATTTCTTGCGGATTCCCTTGATGCGACGCAGCAATTCTCCACCTTGTCCCTTGTCGACCAACGGGATCAGCCGATAGCCGACTTCCAGCCCCAGCGTATCGACCGGAATGATGTCCTTCCATGTTGCTTCTTCGGACTCAGCGCTCGGCGCAGGTGCAGCCGGGGCTTCCTCAGGCACGACCCGCAGCCGCCTTTCCTGAAGCCAGGCCGCGCTGCCAATCAGGCTGGCCAACAACAGAAACGCCAGATGGGGCATGCCGGGAATGATGCCCATACCGGCGAGAATGCTGGCCGCGATATAAAGCACCACTGGCTTGGCGAACAACTGGGCAATGAGCTGTCCGCCAATATCCTGTTCGCTGGCCACGCGCGAAACCACGACACCCGCGGCCGTGGAAATGATCAGGGATGGAATCTGCGCCACCAGCCCGTCGCCAATCGCGAGCAGCGTATAATTCTTGATCGCCACGTCGAAGCTCAGATCATGCTGCACCATGCCGACCACCAATCCGCCCACGATATTGATGACCGTGACCAGAATGCCCGCCATGGCATCGCCGCGCACATATTTACTCGCACCGTCCATCGCCCCGTAGAACTCGGCTTCCTGAGCCACCTCGCTGCGGCGACGGCGTGCATCCTGCTCACCGATCAGACCGGCGTTCAGGTCGGCATCGATGGCCATCTGCTTGCCAGGCATCGCGTCCAGAGTGAAGCGCGCACCGACTTCGGCGATGCGTCCGGCACCCTTGGTCACCACCACGAAATTGATGATGGTGAGAATGATGAATACCACGATGCCAACGGCGTAGTTGCCGCCAATCAGAAAATGGCCGAATGACTCGATCACCTTGCCGGCCGCGTCCGGCCCGGTGTGACCATGGGTCAGTACCACCCGCGTCGAAGCCACATTGAGCGACAGCCGCAGCATGGTACTGACCAGCAGCACGGTCGGAAACGCGAGGAAGTCGAGTGGCTTGACGGTATACAGACTGGTCAGCAGCACAATGATCGCCAGGGCAATGTTGAAGCTGAAGAACACGTCCAGCACAAAGGGCGGTAATGGTAGCACCATCATTGCCAGCAACAGGATGATGATGGCGGGCGCAATCATGAACGATGCGCCTGGCTTGAACCATGCAGGCCATTTCAGGGCATTCATGCGTCATCTCCTTCTGCAGCGGCGGCGGGTTCTGTTTCGCTTTCGAGTGGATCCATTCCGGGCGGCACCTCGATATATGACGGCATGACCGGGTACTGTCCGCCGCGGCTGCGCCAGCTGCGCAACTGATAGACATAAGCCAGCACTTCAGCCACTGCGGCATAGAGCACATCGGGAATTTCCCGCTCCAGTTCGACATGGCGATACAGGGCACGAGCCAGCGCCGGCGCTTCCATGCGCGGAACCCCATGCTCATCGGCCAGTTCGCGGATACGTGCCGCCACTTCTCCGGCACCCTTGGCAACGACCATCGGCGCACGCGAACCCTGGTCGGAATATTGCAGAGCCACAGCATAATGGGTCGGGTTGGTCACCACCACGTCGGCCTTGGGCACGTTGGCCATCATGCGGCGGCGAGCCATTTCACGCTGTTGCGCACGGATGCGTCCGCGCACCTGCGGATCACCCTCTGACTCACGTGCTTCCTGGCGCAGTTCCTGGCGTGTCATCTTGTGACGGTCGGCATAATTCCATAACTGGTAAGGCACATCGATCAATGCCACCACGCCCAGCGCCATCGTCATCGCCAGGTAGGCTTTCCAGATCAGCTGACCGGAATCGGCTACAGCAGCGCGCAGCGGCTCCACTCCCAGCGACAGCAGCGCTTCCTTTTCATGCATGATCATCGTCCATGCCACGATCCCGACCAGACCGGCCTTGATGATGGCCTTGGCCAGTTCAACCAGCGTACGCACAGTGAACATTTTGGCAATCCCTTCAACGGGATTGATGCGGTTGACATCGAACTGCATGACGTTGGGACTGATGACCCAGCCGCCGATCAGGGCCGGCGTAACCACGCCCACCAGCAACAGCAGGCCTGCCAGCGGCGCGAATGCCAACGCCACCTGAACCAGGCCATGACTCAGGTGACCGAACAGCATGGAAAAGTCGACCGCGTCGGCACGCTCGAACTGCATTCCGCTGGCAAGCGAAGCTTCCAGGGCATGCACCAGCGAACTGCCCATGAACCACACGCCACCGCCCGAAGCCAGCAGACCCACAAAAGTTGCCAGTTCGCGTGAACGGGGAACATCGCCTTCCTCGCGCGCCTTGTCCAGACGCTGCTGCGAAGCCTGTTCCGTTTTTTCGAGATCGCTGTCTTCAGCCATCGCCTGTCATCCCTTCGCCGCCCCTGCACGGAGCGATACGGTTTCATTATCGAACAGTGCGCGTCGCGGCAATCGGTCGAACAGGCCAAAAAAAACCCGGCATTTCGCCGGGTTCGACTGTGCAATGTCGTGCCTGGGTCAGTCGCTGGCGAACAATTCGTGCTGCGTCACCACCGCAGTTCCCAGTTTTCCCACCACGATTCCGGCGGCGCGGTTGGCCCAGTCTACCGCGTCGTCCAGGCTGCTGCCGGCGGCAAGCATGGCACCCAGTGTGGCGATGACCGTATCACCTGCACCGCTGACATCGTAGACTTCGCGCGCCAGCGCCGGATGGTGGCTGACACCCTCGGCACTGAACAGCGTCATGCCCGCCTCGCTGCGGGTGATGAGCAGCGCACGCAGTTCAAGTGAACGACGCAACGCTTCTGCCTTGGCCCGGAATGCCTGTTCGCTGTCCCAGCCACCGGCCACGGTACGGAATTCGGCCAGGTTGGGCGTGAGCACATCGGCATGCCGGTAGCGGGCATAGTCCTCCCCTTTGGGATCAACCAGCACCGGAATTCCCCGTGCACGGGCGGCCTCGATCATGCTGGCCACGTGCGCCAGCCCGCCTTTGCCATAATCAGACAACAGCAGCAGGTCGCAATGCGGCAATAACAGGTGAAATTCGGCCAGCTTGTCGCTGAGCACGTCCTGGCTCGGTTCGGTTTCGAAATCGATGCGCAACAGTTGTTGCTGCCGGCCGATCACTCTCAACTTGATGATGGTATCCAGCACCGGGTCACGATGCAGACGGGCTTCGATGCCCGCCTCCCCCAGCAGGCGTTCGATGGCCTGGCCGGCTTCATCATCGCCGATCACCGACAGCAACGTACCATGCGCACCCAGCGCAGCCAGATTGCGCGCCACATTGGCGGCGCCCCCCAGCCGTTCTTCCTGCCGGTGGATTTTCACCACCGGAACCGGAGCTTCCGGCGAGATGCGTGCCACATCGCCAAACCAGTAACGGTCAAGCATCACATCGCCCACAACCAGGATGCGTGCTGCAGCCAGACGCCCGGCATCAAAAGATTGCGGACGGCTCATCGACGACCAATGGCGAAATATTCAATGCCCAGTTCGCGCACCTGTTGCGGGTCATACAGATTGCGACCGTCAAAAATCACCGGTTGTTTCAGCGACGCCTGAATAAAGGCGAAATCCGGACAACGGAACACTTTCCATTCGGTCACGATCACCAGCGCGTCAGCGCCTGCCAGCGCAGCTTCCGGCGTATCCACCAGCGTCAACTGCGGATGTTCACCGTAAATGCGTCGCGTTTCGTGTCCTGCGGCTGGATCAAACGCAACCACATGCGCACCACGCTGCCACAGACCTTCCATCAGCACGCGACTGGGCGCCTCGCGCATATCGTCGGTATTCGGCTTGAACGCCAGCCCCCACAGCGCAAAGCGCATGCCGGAGAGGTCGGCGCCGAAACGACCGATGATTTTCGACAGCAACAGGTGCTTCTGCGCCTCGTTGGCCGCTTCCACGGCATCGATCACGCGCATCGGCACGCCGTTCTCGGCAGCGGTGCGCCGTAACGCCTGCACATCCTTGGGAAAACACGAACCGCCGTAACCGCAGCCGGAATAGAGGAAGTGATAACCGATACGAATGTCCGAACCGATGCCCTGGCGCACGTTTTCGATATCGGCCCCAAGTTTTTCCGCCAGGATCGCCAGTTCGTTCATGAACGAAATCCGTGTTGCCAGCATGGCATTGGCAGCGTACTTGGTCAGTTCCGAAGAGCGCACGTCCATGGCGATGAGCCGATCGTGATTGCGCTGGAACGGCGCATACAGCTTGCGCATCAGTTCGGTGGCACGTTCATCGTCGGTACCGACGATGATGCGGTCCGGACGCATGAAATCGTCGATAGCCGCGCCTTCCTTGAGAAACTCCGGATTGGAAGCGACGTTGAATTCATGCGCCACACCACGCCGGTCCAGTTCTTCCTGTACCGCCAGACGCACCTTGTCCGCCGTGCCGACCGGAACCGTGGACTTGTTGACCACCAGACGGTACTCGTTCATGAATTTTCCGATGTTGCGCGCGGCTGCCACCACGTACTGCAGATCGGCCGAACCGTCTTCGTCAGGTGGCGTACCTACGGCAATGAACTGGATGACGCCATGCAGCGCCGCCGCTTCCACGTCAGTGGTGAAATGCAGCCGGCCGGCGGCCACATTGCGCCTGACCATGTCTTCCAGGCCCGGCTCGTAGATCGGGATACCACCCTGCTTGAGCACGGCAATCTTGGCCGCATCCACGTCGAGGCACATCACATTGTTGCCGACCTCCGCCAGACAGGCTCCGCTGACCAGACCGACGTAGCCAGTCCCCACCACGGTAACTTTCATCGTTTTACTCCTGCGGTATCATGAAATCAGTTGATTGCGAATTTCCAGCACGGCCTGCAACGGGTCCGGTGCATGCGTGACCGGGCGCCCGACCACCAGGTAATCCGCTCCGGCGCTCTGCGCGGCAGCCGGGGTCATGACGCGCTGCTGATCATCGCTGGCGGCACTGGCCGGACGAATGCCGGGCGTGACCAGGCTAAAGCCGGTGCCGATGTCCTCGCGCAACAATGCGGCTTCATGCGCCGAGCACACCACACCATCGAGACCACAGGCATGCGCCAGCCGCGCCAGCCGCAGCACCGCCTCTGCCGGCGTACCGGACAGGCCGATCATCTGCATGTCGGCCTCACCCATGCTGGTCAGTAACGTGACCGCCAGCAGGATGGGCCGGTCGCCACGGTAACCGGCGCCGACGCGTGCGGCTTCGAGCATCGCGGCGCCGCCGAGCGCATGCACATTGAGCATCCACACGCCCAGATCGGCCGCTGCCCGGCAAGCCAGTTCAACGGTGGTCGGAATGTCGTGAAACTTGAGGTCGAGAAATACGTCATATCCCAGCGCCATGAGCCGGCTGACGCACTGTGGCCCGGCGGCGGTGAACAGTTGCTTGCCGACCTTGAGCCGGCACAGTTCGGGTGACAGTTGCCGGGCAAGTGCAACAGCGCTGTCGCAGTCGGCAGTGTCCAGCGCGATGATCAGGGGAGAATTGGCAGTCATTCTTCTTTTCTTTGGGGTGGGAAACTGTCCCATTGCCCGCAAGCCGGGCAATGCCAGAAAAAGTTGCGCGCACGAAAACCGCAGTGCGTGCACTGATACACCATCTGCGCCTGAGCGTAGCGCTGTACAGCGCTACGTGACAACTGCAGATCCGGCTGGCGTTCGGCTGGCGCCAGCAGCATTTCAGCCTCGAGCAGCCGGTCCAGCGTGCGCAGGCTGGCACTGCGCTGCAATTCTTCGCGCGCCAGTTCACAGGCCACCTGCGCCCCTTGCAGCCGCAACGTGGCGGAAAAAACCGTGCTGAACAGTTCATACGAGGGATGACGCGACAATGCGCTGCGCAGGAACACCAACCCTTCGGCCTCACGTCCAAGTTCGCGGTAGGCGGTCATGATCCGGTCTGCGACAAGTGTGAGATGCGGAATGCTCTGTGCCTCGATGCGGCGCCAGGCTGTCAATGCGGCGGAGTGTTCCTCGCGACTGGCTGCGATATCGCCAAGCAGCATGTTGGCACGCACGCATTCACGATTGGCTGTCAGCGCCTCGCTCAGGTATTCTCGTGCGACATCGACCTGTTCATTGAGCCAGGACTGGTTGGCGAGTTCGCACAGGTAATGACCGATCTCGACCTGGTAAGACTGGTTCGACACGCGCGACAGATTGCGCGCGGCGGAGACCGCGTGATTCCAGTCTTTTTCCTGTACATAGATTTCCAGCAGGAACGCCTGCGCCTGTCCGGCCATCTCACCTTGCTGCAACCGGGTAAAAATCGCCTCGGCACGATCAAGCAGTCCGGCACGCAGATAATCCTGCCCCAATTCAAATCGCGCACGCAATTGTTGCTCCGGGTTCAGGTCCTCGCGCTCGACCAGATTCTGGTGCATGCGAATCGCGCGCTCGACCTCACCGCGCTTGCGAAACAGTCCGCCCAGGGCAAAGTGCAGGTCGACCGTATCGCTGTCGACTTTGACCACCTCGATGAACGCCTCGATCGCCCGGTCGGGCTGTTCGTTGAGCAGATAATTGAGGCCACGGAAATAGGAAGCCGGCACACTGCGCGATTCGGTCATCACATGACGGATGTCCACGCGCGCGGCCAGCCAGCCCAGACCAAAAAACAACGGCAGGGCCAGCAGCCACCACAGTTCGAATTCCATGATTTCAGATCCGTCCGACCATCAAGTCTTGTCCTGTGTTTCCGGCAATGTGCGACATGCGGCCAGCGCCTCTCGCAAGCGCTGCAGTTCCCTGCGCTGGCGGTACAGATACCCGAGACAGGCCATGACGCCAAAAGCCGCGCCCAGGGTAAACACCACGAGCACGACCAGCACCAGCGGTGCCTGCCACTGCCACCCGAGATAGTAACGCAATACCACCGGGTCACTGTTTTTGACGGCAAAACTCAGCAACAAGGCAAACAGTGCCAGTTTCGCCAGACCGCTGACATAACGCATTTTGCCGTTCCCATGCCCGAACAAGCCGGAAGTGTGCGGGTTTCACGATACCCTGTCAATGTTGCAGGCTTTCATGCTTTTCCCGTTACCTGCCGATGTTGCAGGTCGGCAACTCTTTTGGTGTTGCACATGCCAGCTTCGTCGCCAATGCGGCGTGCTCAAAAAAAAACGGCGCACCTTACGGTGCGCCGCTGTGTTACGGGCTGCATGACCCATCAGCTGGACGGATAGTCGACCCGCTCGCGCAATTCCTTGCCGGCCTTGAAGTGCGGTACGTATTTTTCCGGCACCTCGACCTTTTCACCGGTTTTTGGATTGCGTCCAATACGCGGCGGACGATAATTCAGGCTGAAACTGCCGAATCCGCGAATTTCCACCCGCTTGCCGTCGGCAAGACTGCGCGAAACAGCGTCAAGAATGGTTCTCACCGCCATTTCAGCATCCGTTGCCACCAGTTGCGGGTGACGAACCGCCAGTTGCGCAATCAGTTCCGATTTGGTCATGTCGCCACCTTTCAGGATTCAACGTTGCGGTGGTCGAGCTTGGCCTTGAGCAACGCGCCCAGATTGGTAGTACCGGTATTGGCACCCTGATCGTCCGCCAGCTTCTGCATGGCCTCATTGTGCTCGGCGGCGTCCTTGGCCTTGATCGACAGGTGGATGCTGCGATTCTTGCGGTCCACGTTGATGATCATGGCTTCCACCTCGTCACCTTCCTTGAGGTGATTACGGATGTCTTCGACGCGGTCACGCGAGAACTCGGAAGCACGCAGATACCCTTCGACATCGTTGTCGAGCTGGACTACCGCACCCTTGGCATCAAGCGATTTGACCTTGCCGCGCACGATGCTGCCCTTGTCGAAACTGGACACGAAACTGTTGACCGGATCACTTTCGATCTGCTTGATGCCAAGCGAGATGCGTTCACGTTCCACGTCGATGGCCAGCACCACTGCCTGGACTTCGTCGCCCTTGCGGAAATTACGCACGGCTTCTTCACCTGGTTGCGTCCACGACAGATCGGACAGATGCACCAGACCGTCGATGCCACCCGGCAAGCCGATGAACACGCCAAAGTCGGTAATCGACTTGATCTGGCCGGTGACACGATCGCCCTTCTTGTGAGTGGCTTCGAAGTCATCCCACGGGTTGGATTTGCACTGTTTCATGCCAAGCGAGATGCGGCGACGATCTTCGTCGATTTCCAGCACCATGACTTCGACTTCGTCACCGAGCTGAACCACCTTGGACGGATGTACGTTCTTGTTGGTCCAGTCCATTTCGGAGACGTGCACCAGACCTTCGATACCGGTCTCGATTTCGACGAACGCACCGTAGTCGGTCAGGTTGGCCACCTTGCCAAACATGCGTGTACCTGCCGGATAGCGACGCGACAGACCATTCCATGGATCGTCGCCGAGCTGTTTGATGCCGAGCGAAACGCGGTTCTTTTCCTGATCGAACTTGAGAATCTTGGCCTCGACCTCATCACCCACCTGCACCACTTCTGAAGGATGCTTGACGCGACGCCAGGCCATGTCGGTGATGTGCAGCAGGCCGTCGATGCCACCCAGGTCCACGAACGCACCGTAGTCGGTGATGTTCTTGACGACGCCCTTGACGATGGCGCCTTCCTTCAGGTTGGCCAGCAGGGCTTCGCGATCGGCGCCCATGGTGGCTTCGAGCACGGCACGGCGCGACACGACAACGTTGTTGCGCTTGCGGTCGAGCTTGATGACCTTGAACTCCATCTCCTTGTTTTCATAGGGAGCGGTGTCCTTGACCGGGCGGATATCGACCAGAGATCCAGGCAGGAAGGCGCGGATGCCATTGATCATGACGGTCAGGCCACCCTTGACCTTGCCGTTGACCATACCGGTGATGATTTCGCCATCTTCCATGGATTTTTCCAGCCCGATCCAGGCTGCAAGACGCTTGGCCTTGTCGCGCGACAGACGGGTGGAACCATAGCCATCTTCGAGCATTTCGATGGCGACACTGACGAAATCGCCGACCTTGACTTCAAGCTCGCCACGGTCGGAACGGAATTCTTCAACAGGAATGAGACTTTCGGACTTGAGTCCGGCGTTGACCGTGACAAAGTTGTCATCGATCGCAACCACTTCGGCGGTAATCACTTCGCCTGCGCGCAATTCCTGACGGCTCAGGCTTTCTTCGAAGAGGGCGGCAAAACTTTCCATGCCGTAATCGGCCTGGGATGAGGTAACAGTAGACATGAACAATAACCTGAATAACCCGCATGGCTGCGGGGTAAGTTACAGACGGGCGTGCAGCAGGCACGCCGCCCAACACGCCCGGCACCGTCAAAACAGTCCGGGCACCCTTTCGCGCCACTGTGCCAGCACAAAGGCAACCGCTGCGGCGATGCCCATGGCGCTGGTATCCAGCAGCACCGAATCTGCCTGCTGCACCAACGGCGCGACGGGACGATTGGCATCCCGTAAATCGCGTTCACGCAAGTCTGCAAGCAGAATGTCGATTGTAGCAGGCATTCCCTTTTCGATCAACTGCTTATACCGCCGTTCGGCGCGCACTTCGGCAGTGGCCGTCAAAAACACCTTGAGTGCGGCATCGGGAAACACCACCGAGCCCATATCGCGGCCGTCGGCCACCAGGCCCGGCAGTCGCCGCATGGCGCGCTGACGCGCCAGCAGTGCCTCGCGCACCGCCGGAAAACGGGCCACACGGGATGCGCCTGCACTGCAGGCTTCGCCGCGCAATTCTTCATCGACCGACTCTCCAGCCAGCCGCGCTTCGCCGCCATCGAACGACACATCGAGACCAGCCGCAAGCCGCGCCAACCCGGCTTCATCATCGAACGAAACCTGAGCCCGCTGCGCGGCAAGTGCCACCAACCGGTAAAGCGAACCGCTGTCGAGATAATGAAACCCCAGTTCGCGAGCCACCTGCGCCGCCACCGTGCCCTTGCCCGAGGCCGATGGCCCGTCGATTGCAATGACAGGCGGCATCATGCCGGCTCCGGACGTACAATGGCTTCAAATGCCTCGAAATAATGTGGAAACGTCTTGTTGACGCATTGCGGGTCATTGATCCGGATCGGCACGCCCGCAAGCGCCACCAGCGAAAAGCACATGGCCATGCGGTGGTCGTCATAGGTGTCGATCGTGGCCGGCAGAAAGCAGTGCGGCGGCACAATGCGCAGAAAATCCGGCCCGGCCTCGACTTCAGCCCCCACCTTGCGCAGTTCCGTCGCCATGGCTGCGATCCGGTCGGTTTCCTTGACACGCCAGCTGCCGATATTGCGCAACCGGCTCTCGCCGCGGGCAAACAGCGCCAGGATCGCCACCGTCATTGCCGCATCGGGGATATGGTTGAAATCGGCATCCACTCCACGCAATTCTTCGCCGCAACTGGCAGTGATCGCGTCGTCCTCGTAATCGATGATCGCTCCCATCTGCGCCAGCACTTCGGCAAAGCGCACGTCACCCTGGATGCTGTTCCGCCCCACCCCTTCCACACGCACCGGGCCGCCGCCAATCGCACCAGCCGCCAGAAAATACGATGCCGACGAAGCATCGCCCTCGACTTCGATCCGCCCGGGGGAGTGATATTTCGCCCCGGCAGACACCAGGAATTCGTCCGGCCCGCGACTGTCGACCACGACGCCGAAACGGCGCATCAGGTTGAGCGTGATATCGACATACGGCCGGGAAATCAGTTCACCGTCCACCACCAGGGAAATATCGCGCCCGGACAGTGGTGCCGCAAGCAGCAACCCGGTAAGAAATTGACTCGACACATTGCCGCGCACCGGCACACGGGCTGGCGCAGCTTCCGCGGACGGCGAAATCTGCAACGGTGGATAACCTTCAGCCCCCAGATAATCGATATGCGCACCGGCCAGCCGCAGCGCATCCACCAGGTCGCGAATGGGCCGTTCGTGCATCCGGGCATTGCCGGACAGGCGGTAATGCCCACCGGCAAACGCCAGCACTGCCGTCAGGGAACGAAACGCCGTGCCAGCGTTTCCGAGATAAAGCCCGGCCTCGCGCCGGGGAAACACGCCAGCGCACCCCTGCACCCGCACTTCGTTGTCGCCGACGCGCTCCCAGCCTACGCCCAGCTGAGCCAACCCATCGAGCATCACGCGCGTGTCATCGGAATCGAGCAGCCGCACGATGCGTGTCTCGCCCTCGCTCAGCGCTGCAAGCAACAGAATCCGGTTAGACAGGCTCTTCGAACCCGGCAGGCTTACCGTGCCTTGCGCGGCGGCCAGCGGGGGCAAATCAAGAAACGGCATCATCTTCTGCACTATCCTGCAAGAATTCGCACCATGCGGGACATCCAGCCGCAGCGTGCGACAAATAATGAAATACAGGCGCGGATTGTAGCGCATCTTGCTTGCAATACAATGTCGATCAGACCAAAAGCGTCCCTGATTGACGCATAATCATGACCACCGGCGTTGCCGTCCGCCGGTGACAAACGCGGATTGGACGTCACAATGCACCGCCCCGCCCGCACCGCCCGAAAACAACCTTCTGGAACAAACCGATGAAACATTTTCGCAAGGAACTCTGGTTCAACATTCCCACCCGCCGCGCTTTCGTCAACATCACCAGCCAGGTGGCAGATTGTGTAAGACAAAGTGGCATACGCGAAGGACTCGTGCTGATCAATGCCATGCACATCTCCGCATCGGTGTTCATC
>JAJXUP010000018.1 GCA_021782795.1 Pseudomonadota bacterium
CCAGAGCACCCTGGCACGGATGAACACCACAAAATGAAAAACGCGCAGACGCGCGTTTTTCATTGTTTCCTGCATTACAGCAATCCTGGCACTGATCGCATGCCGTCATCGCCACAGCAGCGCGACGCAGACGGCATGCGTCAGCAGATCAGAGCGCTTCGGCGTGCTTGGCAAGGTAATCGGCCACGCCTTCTGGCGAGGCATTCATGCCGGCCTCACCCTTGTGCCAACCGGCCGGACACACTTCACCGTGCTCTTCGGTGAACTGCAGCGCGTCGATCATGCGCAACATTTCATCGACATTACGCCCCAGCGGCAGATCATTGACCACCTGATGACGCACGATGCCGGAACGGTCGATGAGGAAGGAACCGCGCAACGCAACGCCACCATCGAGTTCCACATCATAGGCCCTGCAGATCTCGTGTTTGACGTCAGCCACCAGGGTATATTTGACCTGACCGATACCTCCCTTGTTGACCGGGGTGTTCTTCCAGGCGAGGTGAGTGAACTGGGAATCGATCGAAACGCCGATCACTTCCACGCCGCGCTTGCTGAATTCGGCCAGACGATGGTCGAACGCAATCAGTTCGGACGGGCAGACGAAAGTAAAGTCGAGCGGATAGAAGAACATCACCACATACTTGCCTTTGGTGAATTCCGAAAAGGTGATGTCCTTGATTTCATTGTTGCCCAGCACTGCGGTCGCGGTGAAATCCGGCGCGGGTTTGCAGACGAGAACGGTCATGGGATGCTCCTTGAGATCAAAAAATGCGTTGCAGGAATTAAAACGCTCGAACCGGTAAAATCTAACCAACGGCATCCGGCTTGTCAATGCGATTAATGAAAATCATTCCGGTCCATATGTCCTGAATATGCCGCCGCATCTGCCCTGACTCCCGATCTGCGCCACGGACCGGGGCCGCACCCGGGTCCCGGACCATTCCCGCACAGCGTCTGCGGTGTGCCACAGATCAAACGAAGCACGCCCGGAAACGCCCATTTTGCTATAATGGACGTTTCGAATTCCTTGCACAGGTTACCCGCGTCTTGAATCCGGACCGTCAAGCCCCATCTGCCCTGGCATTGGCCCTGGCGATTGCCCTGCTGGCGGTGGTGTGGTTTGCCACGCTGGGCCACAACGCCCTGGTGCGGCCGGACGAGGGCCGTTACGCCGAAATTCCGCGCGAAATGCTTGCCAGCGGCGACTGGATCACTCCGCGGCTGGACGGCCTGAAATATTTCGAGAAACCTGCGCTGCAATACTGGGCCACCGCAATAGCCTACCGCGGGTTCGGCCTGCACGAATGGACGGCGCGGCTGTGGTCCGCGCTCACGGGATTTCTCGGCATTCTGCTGACTGGCTACACCGGCGCACGTCTCTATGACCGCCGTACCGGATTCATCGCTGCCGCAATCCTGGCCAGCAGCTTTCTCTACTTTGCCATCGGTCACATCGCCATCCTCGACATGGGGGTGACATTCTTCATGCTGGCCAGTCTGGCAACGCTGTTGCTGGCGCAAACCAGCAGCAGCGCCACGGCACAACGCAACTGGATGCTGGCCTGCTGGGCGGCGATGGGCCTGTCGATGCTCAGCAAGGGGCTGATCGGTATCGCCCTGCCCGGCGCCGTGCTCATCACCTATTCGCTGGTGCAACGCGACTGGCACATCTGGCGTCGACTGTACCTGTTGTCCGGACTGGCGGTTTTTGCGCTCATCACCCTGCCCTGGTTCGTGCTCGTGTCCCGTGCCAACCCGGAATTTCTGTGGTTTTTTTTCATCCACGAACATTTTGAGCGCTTCCTTACTCCGGAAGCCGGCCGCGTCCACCCCTGGTACACATTCATTCCGGTGGTGGCCCTCGGCATGCTGCCGTGGCTCGCACCACTGATTGCGTCGCTGCGCGAAGCGCTCTCCGGCAAGTCGCAACGGCCGCGCGGCAGTTTTTCGCCCGAAAGCATGCTCTGGGTCTGGAGCGGATTCATTTTCCTGTTCTTCAGCGTCTCGCATTCCAAGCTGGTGCCCTACATCCTGCCGATCTTTCCTGCACTCGCGCTGCTGACCGCACGCTACATTGCCAGCGCACCGGGGCGCAGCCTGGCATGGCAGTTCACGCTGCTCATGCCGCTCGCACTGGCGCTGTTCGGTCTGGCGCCGCTGGTCGAACGCAGTGCGAGTAGCGAAGTTCCGCTCGAACTCTACGCCCGCTTCGTACCATGGCTACAGGCCGGCGCCCTGTTCTGGCTGGCAGGGGCCGCAGCCGCCAGCGTATTGGTGCGCCGCAACCACACGCTGTCCGCGATAGCCATCATGGCACTGTCGGGCGTGCTGATGGGGCAATCGGTCTATCTCGGCTACGACGAGCTTTCTCCGGCCAGTTCGGGCCGCGACATCGCAGCCCGCATCCGTCCGTGGCTGCGGCCCGGCGTGCCATTCTACAGCGTCGCCATGTACGAACAGACCTTGCCACCATATCTGCAACGCACGATGACCCTGGTCGCGCACCCGGACGAAATGCAGTTCGGCATTCAGCAGGAACCACAAAAATGGATCCCCACCGTGGCCGAATTCGAACGCATCTGGCCGCGACAACCTTACGCACTGGCGGTCATGTCCCCGGCCGAATACCGCAAGCTGCAAGCGGACGGCCTGGCCATGCAGGTCATCGCCAGCGACACGCGACGCACCGTGGTGGTGACGCCGCACACAGGAACCCACTCATGAACCTCACCAGCTGGCTGCTCATCCTCACCGGCGTCAGCCTCAATGCCGCAGCGCAACTGCTGCTCAAGGCCGGCACGCGCAGCGTGGGCGAATTCGCCTTCAGCATGGCAAACGTGTTGCCCATCGGCTGGAAGCTGGCCACCGAACCGCACATTCTCGGCGGCCTGGCCTGCTACGTCGTCAGCGTGGTGGCGTGGATTCTGGTGTTGTCGCGCGTCGAAGTCAGTCTGGCCTACCCGATGGTATCCTTCGGCTACATCGTCACCGCGCTGGCTTCGTGGTGGCTGTTTGGCGAAACGCTCAGCATCGAACGAATCAGCGGAATCCTGGTCATCATGCTGGGGGTTTTTCTCATCACGCGCACCTGACCTGCGCCATGACGGAATGACGAACATGAACAGCATCCTGCCATTTACCCGCCCTGCGATCGACGAAGCCACCATCGAATCGGTAACGGCCGTACTGCGTTCCGGCTGGTTGACCAGCGGCCCGAAAGTACAGGCCTTTGAAGGCGAACTGTCGGCACTCATGGGCGGACGGCCGGTTCGCTCGCTCAATTCCGGCACCGCCGCGCTCGAAATCGCGCTCAACCTCATCGGCATCCAGCCTGGCGACGAGGTCATTACCACCCCGTTGTCCTGGGTGGCAACGGCCAATGTCATCCTGCATGCTGGCGCCACGCCTGTATTCGTCGACATCGATCCGGTCACACGCAATATCGATCCGCGCCGCGTGGCAGAAGCCATCACCCCGCGCACCCGCGCCATCATACCGGTCGATCTGGCCGGCCTGCCGGCGGACCGCGACGCGCTCTACGACATCGCATGGAAGCATGGACTGCGCGTGATCGAGGACGCGGCACAATCTTTCGGCAGCAGCTGGCATGGCAAACCGATCGGCAGTTTCGGCGACCTGGTGGCTTTCAGTTTCCACGCCAACAAAAACATCACCACCGGTGAAGGTGGCTGCCTGGTCCTGCCCGATGCAAGCCTGGTTCCGGCGTGCGAAAAAATGCGCCTGCAGGGCGTGGTGCGCCTGGCGGACGGCAGCATGGAAGTCGATCTGCCCGGTGGAAAATTCAACCTGACCGACCTTGCCGCCGCCATTGGCCTCGGCCAACTGCCACATCTGGGCGAATTCACCGCGCGGCGCCGTGCACTGGCGCGACTGTATTTTGCCCGCCTCGACCCGGCCGCAGGCTTCGAACTGCCGCTGGCCAATTTCAGCGACAGCAACTGGCACATGTTCCAGCTCGTGCTGCCGCTCGGAGACATGCGTTTCGGCCGCGGCGAATTCATCGCCCGCATGCGCGCGCGTGGTATCGCGCTTGGGGTACACTACCCACCCATCCACCTGTTCCACCTATACCGCGCGCTGGGTCACCACGAAGGCGAATTTCCCCAGGCCGAACGCATCGGCGCGGGCACCATCACGCTGCCGCTGTTCCCCGCCATGTCCGACCACGACGTGCAGCGCGTCTGCGATGCGCTGCACGTCACGCTGCAGGAAGCCCTGTCATGAACACTCCGGCCCTGTCGGTCGTCATACCGGTCTACAACGAAGAACAGGGACTGGCTGCGCTGTTTGCGCGACTGTACCCTGCCCTCGACGCCCTCGGTATCGCCTATGAGGTATTGTTCGTCAACGACGGCAGCCGCGACCGCTCCGCCGCCATACTGCGCGAGCAGTACCAGCGCCGTCCCGACGTGACGCGCGTGATCCTGCTTGCAGGCAATTTCGGCCAGCACATGGCCATCCTCTCGGCATTCGCGCAATGTCGCGGCCAGCGGATCGTAACGCTCGACGCCGACCTGCAGAATCCGCCCGAGGAAATCGGCCGCCTGCTGCAAAAGATGGACGAAGGCTACGATTATGTTGGTGGCGTGCGTCGCCAGCGTCAGGATGTCTCCTGGCGTCGCCATGCGTCATGGATGATGAACCGTATACGCGAGCGCATCACCCATGTGGTGATGACCGACCAGGGATGCATGCTGCGCGCCTACAGCCGCGACATCATTCAGGCCATCAATCACAGCCAGGAAGCCAACACCTTCATACCGGCACTCGCATACACCTATGCGCGCAACCCGGGCGAAATCGAGGTGGCGCACGAGGAACGCGCCGCCGGCGAATCGAAATATTCGCTCTACAAGCTCATCCGCCTCAATTTCGACCTTGTGACCGGCTTTTCTCTCATGCCGTTGCAGATTTTCTCATTGGTCGGTGTCGGACTGTCGCTACTTTCGGCGCTATTCGTCATCTACCTGGCGCTGCGACGGATATTGCTCGGGCCGGAAGTCGACGGCGTATTCACCCTGTTCGGCATCCTGTTCTTCCTCATCGGCGTGCTGCTGTTCGGGATCGGTCTGCTCGGAGAGTACATCGGCCGCATCTACCAGCAGGTACGCCAGCGGCCACGCTACCTCATCGATACCATCCTGCAGAGCCCGGACGAACAGCCGCCGGCAGCAGCGCTGCTCTCGCGCCCGGAGACACATTCGTGACGCGCGCAGTGGTATTTGCCTACCATAATGTCGGCGTGCGCTGCCTTTCGGTGCTGCTCGACGCCGGCGTGGACATCGCCCTCGTGGTCACCCACCACGACGCTCCGGGCGAAAACATCTGGTTCGACAGCGTCGAGCGCCTGGCCAAGCGCAATGATCTGCCGTGCATCACCCCCGACGATCCGAACACCGAAGCGCTACGGCACCACATCGCCGCGCTACAGCCCGATTTCCTGTTCTCGTTCTACTATCGCAACATGCTCAAGGCGCCGCTGCTCGGATTACCGACGCGCGGCGCCCTCAACCTGCATGGTTCGCTGCTGCCGCGCTATCGCGGTCGCGTACCGGTCAACTGGGCCATCGTGCATGGTGAAACCGAAACCGGCGCCACACTGCATTACATGACGGAAAAACCGGATGCCGGCGATATCGTTGCCCAGACGGTCGTGCCGATCCTGCGCGACGATCTGGCCATCGACGTTTTCAACAAGGTCGCCTGCGCCGCCGAACTCACGCTGTATCGCGCCCTGCCGGAACTGATCGCCGGTACCGCGCCACGCATCCCGCAGGACCTGGCGCAGGGCAGCTATTTCGGCGGCCGCCGGCCGCAGGACGGCCGCATCGACTGGACGCAGTCTGCAACGACGATCCACAACCTGATCCGGGCTGTGGCCCCGCCCTATCCCGGCGCATTCACCGAACTGGGCGGACAGACGCTGCGCGTGCTGCGCAGTCGCGTGTCCGATGCCACCTCACCCGCCCCGCATACCCGTCCTGCCGTTTTTTGCGATAATCGCGGCTGTTTCGTCCATTGCGGTGGGGGCGGCACGCTGCAACTGCTCAACGCCGAACTGGATGGCCGCAGCTGGCAACCCGCTCCCGGAGCGCAACCCATTGCGCTTGACTGATTCCACCACCTACCCACGAAGAGAGCCAAATGAAAAAAATCCTCATCCTCGGTGTCAACGGTTTTATCGGCCACCATCTGTCCAAACGCATCCTCGAATCCACCGACTGGGAAATCTACGGCATGGACATGATGCGTGACAAGATCGAGGAATTCGCCAGCCACCCGCGTTTCCACTTTTTCGAGGGTGACATCACCATCAACAAGGAATGGATCGAATACCACGTCAAGAAGTGCGACGTGGTGCTGCCGCTGGTCGCGATCGCCACGCCGGCGACCTATGTCAACGATCCGCTGCGCGTGTTCGAACTCGATTTCGAAGCCAACCTGCCCATCGTGCGCCAGTGCGTCAAGTACCGCAAGCGCATCCTGTTCCCGTCCACTTCCGAAGTGTATGGCATGTGCCACGACGAACAGTTCGACCCGGAGCATTCCGAACTCATTCTCGGCCCGATCAACAAACCACGCTGGATCTATTCGTGCAGCAAGCAGCTGATGGACCGGGTAATCTGGGCCTATGGCATGAAGGGTGAGCTCGATTTCACGCTGTTCCGCCCGTTCAACTGGATCGGCGCCGGCCTGGACAGCATTCACACCCCAAAGGAAGGCAGTTCGCGCGTCATCACCCAGTTCCTCGGCCACATCGTGCGCGGCGAAGACATCAAGCTGGTGGATGGTGGACACCAGAAGCGCGCCTTCACCTATATTGCTGACGGCATCTCGGCCATGATGAAAATCATCGAGAATCGCAACGGCGTCGCATCGGGACGGATCTACAACATTGGCAACCCGGCCAACAATCACTCCATCCGCGACCTGGCCCACATGATGCTCGACCTGGCACGCAAGTATCCGGAATACCGCGAAAGCGCAGCGCACGTCAACATCGTCGAGACCACTGCCGACGCCTACTATGGCAAAGGCTATCAGGATGTGCAGAATCGCGTGCCAAAAATCGACAACACCATGAACGAGCTCGACTGGAAGCCCGAATTCAGCATGACCCAGGCGTTGGAGGCCGTGTTCGATGCCTATCGCGGTCAAGTGGCCTCGGCCCGCGCGCTGATGGACTGAGCTGGCACAGGAAACACGAACGCACCATGCGACTGCTCGCACTCAAAGTCGATGTCGACACCTGGCGCGGCACGCTCGAAGGCGTGCCGAACCTGGTGCGCATCCTGCGCAAGCACACAGCCGACGCCACCTTTCTCTTCAGCCTGGGGCCGGACCATACTGGCCGCGCTATCCGACGGGTGTTTCGCCCCGGTTTCATGAGCAAGGTGTCGCGCACCTCTGTCCTCGAACATTATGGCTGGAAAACCCTGCTCTACGGCACACTGCTGCCCGGCCCGCATATCGCGCAACGCGGCCGCAACATCCTGCTCGACGTGGCTGCGCACGGTTTCGAAACCGGCATCCACACCTGGGATCACATCAAGTGGCAGGATTTCGTTGCCCGCAAATCGCCAGAGTGGACCCGGCAGGAAATGCAGCTTGCCCATGAGAGCTATGTGGATGTATTCAATGCCGATCCGCCCACGCACGGCGCAGCTGGATGGCAGATGAACGACAGCGCCTACCGTCAGGAAACCGACTGGGGCATGGCGTACTGCTCTGACACCCGCGGCCCGGCACCGTTCGTCCCGTTACTCGCCGATGGCACTGCGGCATGCGTACAGTTGCCGACCACGCTGCCAACGCTCGACGAACTGATCGGACTGGACGGCATCGATGCCGGCACCGTGGCCGGGCGCGTGCTCGCACTGACCGAAGCGGAAAGCGCCACCGGTCATGTCTACACGCTGCACGCAGAACTCGAAGGCATGAAACTGGCCTCGGCCTTCGAGGCCCTGCTCAGCGGCTGGCGGCAACAGGGCTATCGTCTGGTCAGCCTCGCCGGACTGTACGCTGCACTCGATGTCGCGGCCCTGCCGCGCAGGCGGGTCGGCATGGGCACCCTGCCTGGCCGTTCCGGCACGCTGGCCATGCCACTCGACACCCCCCATGCCTGAATCCGCCCCCCGCGGCCCGGTGCCGGTTGCCGCCGTAGTACTGCTGGCGCTGGCCTGGCTCCTGCCGGGACTGACCGGACACGACCCCTGGAAGCAGGACGAAACCTACATCTTCGGTATCGTACGCCACATGCTGTCCAGTGGCGACTGGGTGGTTCCGCTCAACGCCGGTGTGCCGTTCATGGAAAAACCGCCGCTCTACTACTGGGTGGCCAGCCTGCTGGCCCGCACCCTGCAGGGCATACTGCCGGCATTCGACGCCGCGCGGCTGGCCAGTGGACTGTTCAGCGCGCTGACCCTCGCTTTCACTGCCCTCGCCGCGCGCGAAGCCTGGGGACCCGGGAGTGGCCGCCTGGCCGTACTTGGTCTGACCGGCTGTTTCGGCCTGCTGTTCGAAAGCCACATCATGATCACCGATGTGCCGATGCTGACCGGTTACACCATCGCCCTGTACGGGCTGCTGCGCAGCCGCACCCATGCCGTGCAAGGTGGTCTGTGGCTCGGCAGCGGCGCCGGCATCGGTTTCCTTGCCAAAGGACTGCTGGTTCCCGGCGCCATTGCTGTCACCGGAGTGTTGTTGCCGCTGCTGTTCGCCGCCTGGCGCACCCCCCGCCTGCCGCTGGTCATCGCCTGCGCCATGCTGGCGGTATTGCCCTGGCTCGTCATCTGGCCAGTTGCACTCTGGCTGCGTTCACCAGAACTGTTCTACCAGTGGTTCTGGCTCAACAACCTTGGCCGCTTTCTCGGTTTTTCCGTTGCGCAACTCGGCGCAGACAGCTCGACCTGGTTCTGGCCCCGCACACTGCCATGGTTCGGCTGGCCGCTGTGGCCGCTCGCCGTGCTGACGCTGTGGCGGCAGCGCGCAAGCTTCGGACGCGACCCCGGATTGCAGATCGGCAGTGTGGCCTTCGCAGTCTACCTGACGGTAATGCAGGTCTCCGCCTCAGCGCGTACCGCCTACGGGCTGCCGCTGCTCATCGGCCTCGATCTGCTCGCAATTCCAGCCGCGACGTGCCTGCCGCGCACACTGGAACGCGCCATCGACTGGCTCGCCCGCGGGCTGTTCGCGCCGGCCGTCGCATTTTCCTGGCTGGTCTGGGCCATCATGATCCGCACCGGCCACCCACCGCGATGGGGCATTCCACACGGGCTCGATCCGAATTTCGTCATGCCATTCCACCCGGTCGCTGTCACGCTGGCGCTCGCCGGCACGCTGCTGTGGCTGGGCAGCTGGCGCAGCCTGCCACGTCTCGACGCACGGGCGTTGCTATCGACCGCAAGCGCCGTCACCGTATTCTGGCTGGTATTCGCCATGCTCTGGCAACCATGGGTCGACCAGGCCAAACGCTTCCGCGAAGTTTTCGATCAGGCAGCACAGGCACTGCCGGCCGACTACAACTGCGTATCCGGACTGCAACTGGGCGAATCGACCCGGCCGATGTTCGACTATTACCTCGCCAGGCGCGGCATCCGTCATACCCACAGCGACGATCCGGCCTGGCGGGCCCGGCTGGTGGACCAGTGGGGGCTTCGCCCACCCGCCACCCCGCCCGGATGGGCACTGGTCTGGCATGGCACGCGCCCACAGGACGACGAGGAAAGCTTCTGGCTCTACCTGCGCCGGACAACGCACTGATTGTCATATTTACAACAGTATGCGGATCAGTCTTCATGACAGAAGCGAATTTGCGCTATCATGCGGCCATCCTGATAACACCAATGAAAGGAAAGAATAAATGACAAAATCCCACATGCTGGCCGTCGCCGTCCTGTGCGCCAGCCCGATGCTGTCCGCCCAGGCAGACACCTCCGCAATCCTGTCCACCAACAACCAGATCGGCATACAGTACACCTCGACCAAGGTCGACTACACCGAAACCGGCAGTGGTCTGCTGGGCACGCCGACCGGCACGCTGGACACGGAAAACGGCACCATTTCCGGCTACGCAGTCAACCTGTCCACCATGCAGGACTGGTGGCTCGGCAATGACTACCTGAGCCTGAACTACAGCCACAGCAATGGCGACACCAGTTACGTTGGCCAGCCGATTGCAGGCACCACCAATGCCTACGGCAGCCTTTCCGGTTCCGACGGCGCTACACTGGAAGACCTGTCGCTGCGCTGGGGCAAGGGATTCTCGCTCAGCCAGAACAGCATGCTCACGCCGTATTTCGAACTCGGCTACCACTCCTGGGATCGCGGCGTCAATGCGGGCGAAACCTACCGCAACCGCTACTACGGCCTCGGTGCCCTGGCGCAGTATGCCCCGACGCACAACCTGACCCTGACCGCGAACGGCCTCGTCGGCGGCACCTTCGGCGCAAACATCACCGTGGCTCCCGACGGCGGCTATAGCGGTTTCTCCGGCTCGCTCGGCACCTCGACGCTGTGGCGCATCGGTGGCTCAGTCGACTATGCCTTCACCACGCACCTGCACGGCAACCTGGGCGTCGATTACACCAGCTTCAAATATGGTGCCAGCAGCCTCTTCGATGTGGGTGGCGGCTATGTGGCCTGGGAACCGGACAGCACCACCCATTACACCGTTGCGCGCGTAGGCCTCGGTTATTCGTTCTGACAGCCAACGCCCGGCGACTTCCGGCAGCATCGCTGCCGGAAGCGTTTACCTGGGCACAGCCACGCTCTTCACTTGCGCCCACACCTGCATACCGGGCACCAGTGCCAGCGCATCCAGCGAACGACGAGTGATGCGCGCCAGCAACAGCACCCCGGCAGCATCGAGCTGAACCAGCACCTGCGAGGGATGTACATCGGCCACCAGACTGCACACCCGGGCCGGCAGACTGTTCAGGATGCTGGTATCGCGCGGCCCCTGCAATGCCAGACTGACATCCCGTGCAGCGATGCGCGCGCGTACGGGCGTGCCCGGCGGCACCTCCAGCTGCCGCACCCACAACAGACCCGCAGGACAACGCAGGCCACTCAGATGCCACCTGGCATCATGCGTTTCCACGCACGCATCGATGACCGCACCCGCTTCGTCACGCTGCGCCAAGGCCAGGTCGGTGCGCGAAAATATCTCGGCCACCGGCCCGCTTGCCCGTACCCGACCGCCGTCAAGCAGCACGACATGATCGGCCAACCGCGCCACCTCATCGGCTGCGTGGCTGACATAGACCACCGGGATGGCCAGCTCACGGTGCAACGTGTCGAGGTACGGCAGGATCTCCGACTTGCGCGCTTCATCGAGCGCGGCCAGTGGCTCATCCATCAGCAACAGGCGCGGCCAGCTGGCAAGCGCACGGGCCATGCCGACACGCTGCTGTTCGCCGCCAGACAGTTGCGCCGGCCAGCGTCGCAATAACGCGCCGATACCCAGCATCGCCACCGCCTGATCGAGCCGCGAACGATCATGTGGCCGTTCACTGCGACGCAGACCATATTCAATGTTGTGCAACACATCGAGGTGGGCAAACAGGCTGGGTTCCTGGAACACATAGCCGAGCGCACGGCGATGCGGCGGCAGGAAGCGGCGCACCCGATCGTCCTGCCACACCTGTGCGGCAATCTCAAACCGACCCGTGGCACGTTCGAGCCCGGCCATGCAACGCAGCAGCGTGGTCTTGCCGGACCCCGAAGCACCATACAGCACACTCACTCCCCGTCCCGGCAGCCGCAGGTCGACATCCAGCCCGAAGCCGCGCCGTTGCAGACGAAAGCATGCCACGATATCGCGAGTATCGTGCACCATCATCCGGCCAGCGCGGGTTTCCCCCGCGCATGCAACAACAGCAGCACCACGAAGGAGAACGCCAGCATGCCGCCGGCGAGCCACCCGGCCTGGGCATATTCCATCGCCTCGACATGCTCATAGATACGCAGCGACAGCACCTGGGTCCTTCCCGGGATATTCCCGCCAATCATCAACACCACACCAAACTCGCCAACGGTGTGGGCAAAACCGAGCACGGTGGCATTAAGGACGCCCTGGCGCGCCGAAGGCAACGCCACGCTGAAAAACCGGTCGAGCGGCGTAGCGCGCAACGTCGCCGCAACCTCGAACGGACGCTCGCCCAGTCCTGCCAGGGCAGTCCGCAACGGCTGCACCACAAACGGCAGACTGTAGACCATCGACCCGGCCACCAGCCCGGAAAACGTAAATGGCATTGCTTCCCCGCCCAACTCGTGCACGAACTGTCCGAGCGGCCCCTGTGGGGCCAGCATGAGCAGCAGATAGAAGCCCAGCACCGAAGGCGGCAACACCAGCGGCAACGTCACCAGCGTACCGACCAGCGCCGCCAGTCGACTGCGCGATCGCGCAAGCCACCACGCCAGCGGCGTTCCCAACAGCAGCAACAGCAGCGTGGTCACCGTGGCCAGCCGTACCGTCAGGCCAACGGCTGCCCAGTCTTCAGCGTCAAATGTCGGCACTGGCAGCATGGTGTTCAGGTGCCATAACCATAACTGCGGATCAGCGCTCTGATTGCATCGCTGCGCAGCAAACGCATCAACTGACCGGCGGCCGGGTTGTTTTTGCCTGCGGCCAGCACGACGGCTTCCTGGCGAATCGGGGCATACCAGTTTGCGGGCACCAGCCACAGCGAACCCGGCAGCGGCTTGCCATCGCGCAGCACCTGCGAATAAGCGACAAATCCGAGGTCGGCATTGCCACTGGCGACAAACTGCCACGTCTGGCCGATGTCTTCACCGCGCACCAGTTTCGGTTGCAGCGCCGCAGTCAGCCCCATATGATCCAACACCTGCATGGCTGCCGCCCCATACGGCGCAAGCTGCGGATTGGCAAGGGCAAGATGTTGCCAGTCGCCACTGCGCAATACGTTTCCTGCGGCATCGACCCGTCTCGGCATGGCGCTCCACAGCACCAGCCTGCCAGTGGCATAGACAAAGCGGCTGTCAGGCTGCGCCAGTCCCTGCTGCACGAGCTTTTCCGCAGTCGCCTGATCAGCCGCCAGCAGCACGTCGAAAGGCGCACCATTGCGGATCTGCGCATAAAACTTGCCCGTCCCGCCAAACACCAGAGTCAGATGCTGCCCGGTCTGCTGTTCGAATATCGCAGCGATTTTCTGCATCGGTGCAGTGAAATTTGCCGCCACCGCCACTTTCAGGCTATCGCCGTACGCCATGCCGGCGACCAGCCACAACAACCCGCCAAGCCAGACCCGTGACCTGCCTGTGCCCGAACGTCCTGCGCATCCTTCCACCGCGCCGCTCCCCGGGCCAGTCAGTGCCCGCGCCACCCTGACGGCAATTCCGTTACATGCACCGTTGACCCACATCGCACACCTCCCCGAACACTGCAAAACACATGATGAGTTATGAACGCATTTGCATAACGACAAACACAGCAAAAACCATTCCTGCGCATGTCAGTCCGCCTGCGCGTCGATTGTGCCGTCCGCGCATGCACTGACGAAACAGTCCTGGCGATCGACGCAGGTCTGGCAGCCGGGTGCCGGGCACAGGCTGATTTCTGCGCCCAGACACAACTGGCGGTAGAAAAACTTTTTCCATTTCATTGCCGAGTCCGGATTCTTCAGACACAGCGCGGGGAAATGCTCACGCAGCAGTTGCGAGAGCTGCGAGCGCTGTGGCAGCCCCATGTCAGCATACAGGTGATCACTGCCCAGGCATCCGCTGGCGACGGCATGCGCCACCCAGCGCGTCTGCTCACTGCCGTCGGCACGATATTCCAGCAGCAGCTGTACCAGCTCATCGAATTCGCTACGACGACCGGCGTTGCCAGCCACGGCGCACAGGCTTGCATGCACCGGCAGCGCAACCAACGGGAAATGGCGCTGCAACAGATCGAGACAGTCGGCACTGTCCAGCCCAGGTCCGTATCCGGGCGGATCGATCCGGCCTGCACCGAGCGAGTGCAGCACACCGGCAAACACCTGTGTCGCCAGGTCGCGTGGATTACGCGCTCCGGCCAGCAACCAGTTGCGATCCAGACACCATTCCAGCCGGTGATTCACGATCGAATACCCTTTATCCGAGGCGCAACGGACCGTGCGTATAGCATTTTTTCGGACAGATCTTCGAGCAGGCTTCGCAACCGATGCAGTTTTCCGGATGAGCGATAGTCATGACCTTCTTCTCGTACTCCTCGTCATCGTCATCGTCGGCACCCACCGCAATCAGCACCGCATCCCCCGCTTCATTGATACCGACCAGTTGCAGCACATCGCGCGAGCACACCTTGAAACAGCGTCCGCAACCGATACATTTGTCCTGGTTCAATTCACCGACGAAATGGGGGGTCCAGCTTTCGCCGCTGGGCAAAACAATCTTGAATACGTCCATCGCAGTCTCCAACTGAATGTCATTCCGAGTCATCCGGAGCCGGCATCACCCCCCCGTATCGGCCAGCCGCGCTCGCGCTTCCATGAGCGCCGAATGCGCCGCATGGGTTTTCTGCGCCACATCGAGGATGCGCTCCCACCCGGTGGGCAAATCTTCGGCCAGGTCATGCAAATCCATTTTCAACGCCGTTGCCTGCTGGTTCAGCTTTTTGATCTGCGCCTTGAGTGCTTCGATGTTTTCCATCCTGAAACTCCTATCCATAAGTGGCAGCGTCCGGAAACTGCCCGATCATGTCCACACCGGCCTGCACCAGCTTTTCACCTTCTTCAGCCAGCTTTTCCACAGTGACAAAACCAAAACGATGCACGTCACGCAACTGGCGGTTCACTGCCACCAGTCGACCCGCCAATAGCACCAGTCGCCCGAACCCCTCATGCGACATTTTCATCATCGGCGTCACCATGATTTTGGTGCGTCGCTCGATCGACAATCCAACCGCGTTATAAAACAGTTCGAGCCGCCACAGGATCTCGGGGTCAGGGTCACCAATAATGGGCATTTCCCGGCGCTGTTCGGCGGTGACGAGATATGGCGCGATCAGATCAGCATCACTTTTTCCATCCCAGGCTCCGTGCGTGTCCTGAGCCCGCCATTGCTTGACCAGTTCCCGCATGAACGGGGAATCCATCGCCGAAACCGACTGTGTGTCGGCCAATACGCTTTCGCTCATCTCACACCTCGTCTTCAAAATCCATCGATCGCGCCTGTCCCTTCATCAGTGCCTTGCGCATCCACGGCGGCGGTGTACCCCGAAGCACTTCCTGCAGCCTGTCGAGCACATCCATGATCGGTTCCGGCTGCGCGACCTTGACCGGGTGGATACGGCTGGCCACCACCCTGGCTGCGGCAGAGCCGCCAATGGCGGCCACGTACAGAATGGCGCAATCACCAATGGCTACCAGCTTGGGCGCAAGCTTGTCCTCGTTACCGTCTTCCTGCAGATCGCCATCAAAGGCAAAGGTCTCCACGAAGCTGTACCCCTCTGCGGTGACGTCGTACACCGCAAGATTCTTCGCCCAGCCAAAATGCGCATCGATGCGCTGCAGATCCTGTGTCGCAAAAGCCACTTTCATTTATAACTCCTGACAAAACAATAAATTACTCAGCGATCACACTGGCATGTGCCTGACTTGACGCCGGTAATGGCCAACTGTCCGCCTGCATCCGGTGTTCGCTGGCCATGAACAGGTTGCCGACCTCGAACACCAGGTCACGGGTGCCGCGATAGCCGATACTGAGCCGATGCATGGCGCCCAGCCGGTCGAACAGCGGCAGACCGATGCGCAGGAACGGAATTGCCAGCCGTTCGGCCATCTGCCGGCCATGCGAATGCGTCAACAACAGATCACAGCCGACTGCACGCACTTCAAGGTCTTCCAGATCTCCAAGAAGCACTTCTTCGGTGGGCACGTCCGCCAGCAACGGCGATCTGGTCGTCGTGACCGCCGCGACAATTTCGCACCCCATCTCGTGCAACCAGTTTGTCATGCCCCACAGCAAGTCCGGCTCGGCGCCAATGGCCACTTTTTTGCCCCCAAAAAAGAAATGCCCATCCAGCATGGCATCAACCAGCTGGCTGCGCTGACGCCGGTAGCGCAGCGGCACCGGCTGCCCCGACAGACGCGACAGTGTGGCCAGCAATCGGTCGCTGGCTCCCAGTCCGGTCAGACGGTCGAAGACCTCGTAGCCCACCCCGGTGCGCATTTCAAGTTCTATGGCGCAGCCGCGCATCTGCTCACCCACCGCCAGCGTCAGCACGGATGCCGACAATGCCGCGACCTGCTGCAACGTGGTACCGCCAAGCGTGGCTGGTGAAAACTCTTCTGGCACGTGCCCATCGAGCGACCCGGACACGTCTGGCAGCAACACCGGGTACAGGCCGAATGCCTCGATCATCTCGCGCAACTCTTCCAGATCGGCCACGGTCAGGTGGCTGCCGGCCAGCACATTGATCTGGTTGTCGATACGGACGGGAGCCGGCCCTTCAACCAGCGCCTGGATCATTGCCAGCACTGCTGCCGCCCATCCGTCCTGGAATGCGCCAACATAATCCGGCGTGGAACAATACACCACGCGCGTTTCGCCGAGCTCTGGATGGCGCGAGCGGATCAGCTTCAGATCGCCCATCACATCTTCGCCCCTGGTTTCAGTCAGTCCGGTCGAACAGATGCCGATCAACTGTGGATTGGCACGTTGCTTGATGTTCAGGATGGCCTTTTCGATATTGTCCGAGCCACCCAGCACCGTGGTGGCCTCGTTCATGGCAGTGGTCTGCAGCGGAATCGCTTCGCGGAAGTGGCGCACCATCAGTACCAACCCGAACGCCGTACAGCCTTGCGACCCATGCATCACCGGCATGCAGCGGTTCATGCCCAGATAGGCGTAGCTGGCACCGAGCGGCTGGCTCATTTTGAGCGGATTCACGGTGCAGGATTTTTTCGATTCAGTCACATGCGCCATGTGCTATACCTCCCACGGAGCGGTCAGCCGGACCTGGCGCCAGATCGGACTGTGCAGCGCCAGATCGATCTGCCGCACCAGTTCCACCATGCCTTCGTAACCCGCATAGGCATGGTGCCTCTCCTGATTGATGTCGAGCCAGGGCACGCGCGCCTTGAGCGCAATGAATTGCGAACGCCCGCCAGAGAGCATGATGTCGGCCCGGGCATCCCGCAGTAGCGCGTAAATCTCTCGCGGGGTCATGTCGTCGATGGCGTGCGCATCCTCGCCCATCAAGGTCTTGATCTTTTCCTTGTCTTCAAGCGTGGATTTCTTGGTGCTGGTTCCGACAATTTCCATGCCGACTTCCTGCAGCGCCGCCACCACCGACCATGACTTGACCCCGCCGGTGATCAACAGCACACGCTTGCCGCGTAACCGCTGAGTGAATTGCCTCAACCGCGACCAGGCACGCGCTTCCTCCCGACGAATCAGCAGTTCAGTGCGCCCGAGCAATTCATCGGCCGCACCGCGCTGCACCAACAACCCTGCAATCTGACGCAACGCATCCGACATGTCCGATACGCCATAAAACGAACCCTCAAAAAAAGGGATTCCATAGCGTTCATGCATCTTGCGTGCAATATTGATCATCGCCTTCGAGCACACCATCATTGCCGCTCGGGCCCGATGTGAACAGGCGACCTCGTGGTAGCGCGCATCACCGCTGATACAGGCCAGCACGCGAATGCCAAGTTCGTCAAGCAAGGGTTTCACCTGCCACAGTTCGCCGGCCAGGTTATATTCGCCAATGATGTTGATGTCGTAAGGCGTTGTGATCTCCGGCTCGGCCGTACCGATCACGTAATCGAGCAATGCTTCTCCGGCCAGCTTGTTGCCGAGATTCTTGTTGCCCGCAAAGCCGGGAGCATCGACCGGAATCACTGGCTTGCCGAATTTCTGCGTCGCTGCCCGGCATACCGCCTCGATGTCGTCACCGATCAACGCCGTCACGCATGTCTGATAGACAAATACCGCCGGCGGATCATATTTTTCGATGATTTCGCGTATCGAACGGAACAGTCGTTTCTCGCCTCCGTAGATCACATCGAGTTCGTTGATATCGGTGGTGAAACCGGTGCGATACAGTTTCGATCCGGATGAATACGCGCCGCGGTTGTCCCATGAATTGCCTTCGCAGGCAATCGGACCGTGCACCAGATGCGCGACATCGGTCAGTGGCTGCAATGCAATCTTGGCGCCATCGAAGGCGCAGCCGCCGGCTGCAGCTCCGGGCACCAACTGCCTGGTGCAACCTTTCTTGCGATCCTTGCCGCTCTTGGCCTGGTTGATCTCACAACCCGGTTCATTGAGCACTTGCTGCACTTTCAGCGCGAGCTTAGCCGACATGTTTCACCTCACTGCCCCGCCTGCGCGGGAATGACCTGCCATACACTGTCCGGCACACAACCGCCTGCAACCTGACGGCGGACTAGAAAGCCACCATGATCTCTTCGTCCTCGATACGATATTCACATGCGAGCCGCCACATTGCCGGATGATCGGGCAGATGCTCGTCGTGGAACTGGCGCAACGAGATCTTGCCCGCCTGCAGCAGCAAATAACGCTCGCGCGGCGTCAGCCGGGCCACGCCGGTGGCCGAATGCAACCGCGCCACCTTGACTGCGCACTGCCCACATTCGCCACGTTTGCAGTCACAGGGCAATGGAACGTGGTGCCGCACCGCCAATTCGAGCAGATTGTCGTCGCGCGCCGGATCCACCTTGACCTCGACGCGTCGCGCAAGCCGCATGGCAACGAAAGTGATCGTGGCCATCTCCAGGCTCCCGTTGTGTGGGCGAAGCCCGCAGGCTTCGCCCGGTACACTAGCGAATGATGTCGTAGCTGTAATCGGTTTTCGCAGTATCGATGGTGTTCGCATCAAGGGCCTCGAAAATCTCGTCCAGGATGGTCACCAGAACACGCAGTGAACCTTCATAGCCCCAGATCGGGAAACGGTGATGATGATGCCGGTCGAAGATCGGGAAGCCGAGCCGGATCAGCGGCACACCGCAATCGCGTTCAAGGTACTTGCCATAGGTATTGCCGATGAGCAGATCGACCGGCTCGGTGAACAGCAGCGAACGCATGTGCCACAGGTCTTTCTTGGCATAGACGTGACAGCCCTTGCCGAACGGCGAAGCATCGAACAGGGTCTGCACCTTCGCTGCCCAGTGATCGTCGCCGTTGGTCGACAGCACATGCACCGGCTCGGCACCGAGTTCGAGCAGGAAGGCGGTCAGACCCAGCATGAGATCAGGATCGCCATAGAGCGCGAACTTCTTGCCGTGAATGTGGGCACTGGAATCGGCGATTGCATCGACCAGTCGGCCGCGCTCGCGCTCCAGCTGCGCTGGGATCGGTTTGCCGGTCAGGCGCGAGACTTCCATCAGGAACTGGTCGGTTCCGGCCAGCCCGAGCGGGTGATGCAGCGATACCACTTCCTGCCCGGTCTCGGCAATGTACTTGCCGGTCTTCTCGGTGCTGATGCCCTGGAACAGGATCGTGGCCTTGGCATTGAGTGCCGCCTTGACCTCGGCCTTGGTGGTGCCACCATCATACATGCGGAATTCGCCGTCGCTGGGCGTGTTCCACACATCGGACGGATCGCACAGCACGGTGTATTCCGCTCCGAACAGAGTGAGAATGCGGCGGATCTCCGGCATATTGCCAACGACAAAGCCATCAAATCCGCCGATGAAATTGATGGCATTGTTGGCGACACGTTCCTTGCCGTGCCAGAAATGGGTCAGGACGCCCTTGAGCGCATTATCGTAACCCGTGATGTGACTGCCGACAAATGCCGGTGTGTGCGCAAACGGCACATCGAAATCTTCCGGCACGCTGCCCTTTTGTTTCGCGGTGGTGATGAACGCGCCCAGATCGTCACCGATCACCTCGGCCATACAGGTGGTGCTGACGGCAATCATTTCCGGCTTGTACATGCTGTACGAGTTGGCCAGGCCATCGATCATGTTGTTCAATCCGCCGAACACAGCCGCGTCTTCGGTCATCGACGACGACACGCACGACGTCGGTTCCTTGAAGTGACGGGAGAAGTGCGAGCGGTAGTAGGCCACACAGCCTTGCGAACCATGCACAAACGGCAAGGTATTGGCAAATCCGACCGCGGCAAACACGGCACCGAGCGGCTGACATGCCTTGGCTGGATTGACCGTCAGCGCCTCGCGAGCGAAATTCTTTTCACGGTACTCAGCTGTCTTGGTCCAATCACGAATCTCGGTCACCTTGTCAGCCGGATACGGGAATTCGAAATTCTGCTTCTTGCTGGCGAACATTTCAGTGTATTCCGGCTGGCGGAACAGCATTTCATGATCGATGATTTTTTCTGCGCTCTGACTCATTTTGTTTCTCCAGTGATCTGTTGCATCGGGCAGGGCCGGCCGTATCCGGCCCACACCAATTATTTGCTCCACGGGGCGCGGGTCAGTCCCCAGACCGGGCTGTTGATCGCCATATCCATGTCGCGGGCGAAGATGGCAAAACCATCGTAGCCGTGATACGGCCCGGAATAATCCCAGGAGTGCATCTGACGGAACGGCACACCCATCTTCTGGAACACGTACTTTTCCTTGATGCCGGAACCGACCAGATCAGGCTGCACTTTCTCGACGAATTTCTCGAATTCGTAGCCGGTCACGTCGTCATAGATCAGCGTGCCATCCTTCACGTAGTGGGTCGTGCGTTGATAATCGTCGTTGTGGCCGAATTCATAGCCAGTGCCGACCACTTCCATACCCAGATCCTCATAAGCGCCGATGACGTGCCGCGGACGCAGGCCGCCGACGAACAGCATCACCGTTTTACCTTCGAGACGCGGACGGTACTTCTCGATGACCGCATCGGTCAGTGTGCGATATTTGGCAATGACGCGTTCCGCACCTTCCTTGATCCGGTCGTCGAAGTGGCTGGCGATTTCACGCAGGCTGGCCTCGATCTTGGACGGACCGAAGAAGTTGTACTCCACCCAGGGGATGCCATATTTCTCTTCCATGTGGCGCGAAATGTAGTTCATCGAACGATAGCAGTGCAGCACGTTCAGCTTGGCCTTGGGCGTGTTCTCCAGTTCGGCGAGCGTGCCATCGCCCGACCACTGCGCGATCACGCGCAGGCCCATTTCCTCCAGCAGGATGCGTGAAGACCAGGCATCACCGCCGATGTTGTAATCCCCGATGATGGCCACATCGTACGGTGTGCCTTCAAAGTCGACATGCTTGTCGCCGGATTTGTCAAACACCCAATCACGCACCGCGTCATTGGCGATATGGTGACCCAGTGACTGCGACACGCCACGAAATCCTTCGCAACGCACCGGCACGATAGTCTTGCCATCGTATTCCTTGGATTTTTTCTTCGACACCGCTTCGATGTCGTCACCGATCAGACCGATCGGGCACTCGGACTGCACCGAGATCCCCTTGTTGAGCGGGAACAGTTCCTGAATTTCATCGATGATTTTTTCCAGCTTCTTGTCACCGCCGAACACGATATCCTTTTCCTGGAAATCGGAAGTGAACTGCATGGTGCCAAAACTGTCGATGCCTGTGACGCCAATGTAATAATTGCGCCGCGATGCCCAGGAGTACTGGCCACAACCCACCGGGCCGTGGCTGATGTGGATCATGTCTTTGATCGGCCCCCACACCACGCCCTTGGAACCTGCATAGGCACACCCGCGGATGGTCATGACCCCGGGCAGGGACTTGATGTTCGACTTGACGTCGCAGTCCGGTTTGCCCGATTCATACACGTTCAGGTGCTTGGCGCGTTTCTTGGCGGTCTTCTCGGGATACACCTCGAGCACTTCCTTGATCAAGGATTCGTTGCGCTGTTTCACATCTTCGACTGTCAGACTCATTTTCTTCTCCTGGCTACATTAGCAAGCTGTCACAAGGACCGTTTCCCGCTCCCGGAAGAGCTCTGCAAACCGCGTCGCTGCGCCTGGCTGGTGGATCACCTCCACCTTGCGATACGCTGTGCGCAACTCTCCTGCAGCGCGGCGGCCCCTGCCGCCGCGCGCCCCCCGCTACCCCTGATCAGGCCGCAGCAGCCGCCAGTTCGGCGGCCGTCTTGCCGACGATGGTCTCGTCTACCCGCTTCATGATGCCGTGTTCCATCAGCAGGTCTTCCAGTTCGTCCATGGTGATCGGCGTCGGGATCGTGCCATTGCCTGCATTGGCATGGATCTTCTGCGCCAGTTGGCGGTACTCGTTGGCCTGCTTGGACTCCGGTGCGTACTCGAGCACGGTCATGCGACGCAGTTCAGCGTGTTGCACCACGTTGTCACGGGGAACGAAGTGGATCAGACGGGTACCGAGCTTGCCGGCAAGCGATTCGGCCAGCTCGAGCTCCTTGTCGGTCTGGCGTTCATTGCACACCAGCCCGCCCAGACGCACACCGCCCGAATTGGCATATTTCAGGATGCCTTTGGAAATGTTGTTGGCCGCATACATGGCCATCATCTCACCCGACATGACGATGTAGATTTCCTGCGCCTTGTTTTCACGAATCGGCATGGCAAAACCGCCACACACCACGTCGCCCAGCACGTCGTACGAGACATAGTCCACGCCGTCGTAAGCGCCTTCTTCTTCAAGAAAGTTGATCGAGGTGATCACACCGCGGCCAGCGCAGCCGACGCCAGGCTCGGGACCGCCGGATTCGACACAACGAATGTCGCGGTAACCGATTTTCATCACGTCCTCGAGTTCGAGGTCTTCCACTGAACCGGCATCTGCAGCCAGCGACAGGATGGTATCCTGCGCCTTGGAGTGCAGGATCAGACGGGTGGAGTCCGCCTTGGGATCACACCCGACGATCAGGATCTTCTGCCCCATTTCGGCCAGCGCGGCCAGCGTGTTTTGTGAAGTGGTCGATTTGCCGATGCCACCTTTGCCGTAGAAGGCGATTTGTCTCAAAGCTGCCATTTTGTTACTCCTTATCAGTGAACGATCCGTACAAGTTGTTTACCAAAAACCGTTGCGACCAACTTAGCGCCTTGAGGAAACCTTCTCTTTCTTCGTTTTGAGTCACTCGTCTGGCAAAACACGTGGTGCAGCGCCACTGCAGCAACAAGCATGCCAGACAAAAAAATAACACCAACGTATTGATATTAAATATTTTTATTAAATTCAAACTCACATCGCTCGCGGTATTGGGTCTGCTACAAACCGCACAAAAACCGCCGCTGGCTGTATGAAACAATACAAGTGCATGGATTGCATCCTGACAGGAGCATCAACCACACAACAGCTATAATAGATTGAATAAAAACAGAAAAATAAATTAAAGATGCCAACATCGTATTTCTGGAACGCGAATTGCTGGGATCACGTCGTCCAATACGGTGAGGAGGTGACATGCAGATCGGGGTAGACAGTCAGCGCGCAGTGGAAAACAGGCGCATATTCATTGTGGACCAGAATGAAGTAAACAGCATGGGGTTGCAGTTCATCCTGGCCGATGAGTACGAGACGCATATTCTCGCGGGTCCGGACGCAGCCATCAGCAAGGCACAGCACTGGCCGCCCGATCTGGTGCTGCTCGGCACCAGCCACATCGCGCAGGATGCAACCGCCACAATCTCACGCCTGCGTGCGCAGTTGCCACAGGCGAAAATTCTGCTGGTCTGCGCCAATGCCACCCAGCCGGGGGTGAGCGAAGCGCTGGCAGCAGGCGCAAACGGTCTGCTCACCGCGCCCCCCACCATCGAAGGTGCGCGCCGGCGTGTCAATACCGCACTGGGGCGGATTGCACCGCTGGGGATTCCAGTGGTGCCGGTGCAGTCATGAGCACACGACAATACACGGTTGCACTTGACCGCCACTCGACTTTTTACGCCACTGCAGATTTTCTGCGCAACTTCTGAAGGAACAGCAATGACCGATATCAGCGCCACCCCGTTTGCCCGCCTCGATGCAGAAGGCCGGCTGCTCAGCCCGGTACACAAGGGTCCCGCCGGAAAGGCGGAACGTTTCGGTTTCCGCGGCGAAATTGCGCTTGAGTTCCAGCCGACACTGGCTGACGAAAAACGGCCACCGGCGATCAAACTCGATCAGGTCATGATGGTCGCCGACGCAGGAACCACCACCATTCCATTCCTTGCCGGATTCGCCCTGTCACTGGCTCATCTGCCGCTGTTGTGCGACATACTGGATGAAACGCTTGCAGCAGACGGGCAGTATTTCTTTTTTGCCGGCAACCTGGATATCTCAAAGAAATTCCGCATTCCTTACGGCGGGACACGATTCTGGGTATTGCCGCTCGACGAATCGACCGTCTACAAGGAATTGCTCGACCTGCTGCGCATGGAAGGCAGCGATCTGAAGAGACTCGACACTGGCGGCAAGATTGGTGCCATTGCCGACAAGGCGGCCTGTTTCAATGAAACATGGCCGGAAATCAGTATGGATGAAGCGCTGAAGATCATGGATCCGGTCAGGATCCGGGAAAATCGCCCGGTCTGACCGAAGCGTCGGACGCCCCGCCACCGGCAACACCATCACTCAAGGTGCGGGGCTTTCAGCGACAACGTGATGCGGCGCGCCCAGCAGCAACCATTTATTCGCGTTCCAGATCCAGCAGCATGCCCAGTCGCAACGATTCGAAGGCTTCGAGCGCCTCGAGAGCACGAGTCGCCCGCGCCACGCTTTCGTTCAGCGCCAGCACATCATCGCTGACCTCAAAACGTTCAAGCTCCTGCATGGCGGCGTCATAATTGCACGCCAGCTGTTCGTCGAGGCGACGAAAGGCATGAACCCGACACTCAAAGCTTTGCAACACGTCGTCGGCCGCAACGTGCATGGCCTGAGGAACAGTTTCAAACAGCATTTCGCAGGACAGTTCTGTCATCTGATTCATGGCGGTATTCCAGTCATTCTGATCAATTATTATTCCGCTCGCGACCCAGGACTGAAGCGCGACGGCAACTGGCCACAAGCAATTTCTGCGCCATAACCATATCATTTTGATTTTATTTACATTATCCCGCCTTCACTCTGCAAGTATCATTATTTTGTCGCCAAATAACGACAAAATAATCGACATAAAATGCAATATCGATGCATTTCATTGGGTTAGCGTTGTCTCCTGCAGGCGACAGTATTATGCCTTGAACGCAGTGGGATCGATGGCGTGACGGTG
>JAJXUP010000136.1 GCA_021782795.1 Pseudomonadota bacterium
AGGCGTGTGCGGCCTGGATGTCGCGCTCCGCGTCGCCGATGTAGACGCAGGCATCGGCGGGGAGGTCGAGTTGTGCGCAGGCGAGCATCAATGGGTCTGGATGGGGTTTGCTGCGTTCGCAGCTATCGCCGCTGATGATGCATGCGGCGCGAGTGTCGAGCCCGAGCCGGTCGAGTAATGGGGTAGTGAGCCAGCCGGGTTTGTTGGTGACGATGCCCCAGGGGATGCCGCGTCGTTCGAGTTCGTCCAGCAATTCCATCATGCCGGGGAACAGCGTGCTGTATTGGTTATCATGCTCGCTGAACATGCGCAGATATTCTTCGCGCAATTCGTCGTAGGCCGGGTGGTCTGGTTCGATGGCGAAGCCTGCCTGGAGCAGCCCGGCGGTGCCGTGCGAGGCCCATGGGCGGATCAGGTCAAAGGGCATTTCGATGAGGCCGTGCATTTGCCGCTGCTGATTAAGCACCCAGGCAAGGTCGGGTGCGGTATCGACGAGCGTACCGTCCAGGTCGAACAGAATGGCTTCAATCATTGCGACGGCAGGCCATCAGGTAGTTGACGCTGGTGTCGGGTTCCAGACTGTAGGTCTTGTTGCGCAGGTTGTAGGTCATGCCGCTCAGGTCGACCACATCGAGGCCGCTCAGACGGGCATCGCGTGCCAGTTCCGAGGGTTTGATGAAGCGGGCGTAGCTGTGCGTGCCGCGCGGCAACATTTTGAGCAGGTATTCGGCGCCGACGATGGCCCAGAGAAATGATTTCGGATTGCGGTTGAGCGTGGAAAAAAACACCCATCCGCCAGGTTTCACCAGTTCGGCACAGGCACGAATGGTTGAGGCCGGTGCGGGCACGTGTTCGAGCATTTCCATGCAGGTGACGATGTCGTAATGGCCGGGTTGCTCGGTGGCAAGCTGTTCGACAGCCACACATCGGTAATCGACCTGCGCACCGCTTTCCAGCAGGTGCAGACGGGCGATCTTGAGTGATTTTTCTGCCAGGTCGATACCGGTGACCTGTGCGCCACGCAGCGACATCGATTCTGCGAGGATACCGCCACCGCAGCCGACATCAAGCACGGTCTTGCCGGCAAGGCCGGCGTGACGGTCAATGTAATCCAGTCGCAGTGGGTTGATGTCGTGCAGCGGCTTGAATTCGCTGTTCGGGTCCCACCATTTGTTGGCCAGCGCGCTGAATTTGTCGAGTTCGATCGGGTCACTGTTGCTCATGATGTCTCCCGCTGTTGCGCTCTCAGACTTGTGCGCCGTCTGCCGACACGCCTGTTTTCGACGTGGCAGCCTTGATAAAGTGCTCACGTCGAACGCCCAGCATGAGCAGCATCGGTGAGGCCACCAGCACCGAGGAGTAGATGCCGAACAGGATGCCGATGGTCAGCGCAAGCGCAAAATTATGCAGTGCATCGCCGCCGAAGAACAGCATGGCCAGCACCATGGTTTCGGTCATGCCGTGGGTGATGATGGTGCGGCTCATGGTGGCGGTGATGGCGTTGTCGATGATTTCCGGAATATCGGTCTTACGCATCTTGCGCAGGTTTTCGCGGATTCGGTCGAATACCACGACCGATTCGTTGACCGAGTAGCCCAGCACTGCCAATACGCCAGCAAGCACCGTCAGGCTGAATTCCCACTGGAAAAAGGCGAAAAACCCGAGAATGATGACCACATCATGCACGTTGGCGATGATTGCCGCCAGGGCGAAGCGCCATTCAAACCGCAGTGCGAGGTAGACGAGGATGCCTCCAGCCACCACCATCAGCGCCAGCGCGCCGTTGTCATACAGTTCGTGACCCACTTGCGGGCCGACGAAATCCACACGCTTGAGCGTTATGCCGGGTTCCTGCACATGCAGCACATTCATGACGGCTTCGCTGGTCTTGCCGTTGCCGGCATTGCCGTGCACTGGCAAGCGGATCAGCACGTCGTTGCTGGCGCCGAAGTTCTGCACCGTGACGTCGCGAAAACCGGCCTGATCAAGGCTGGTGCGGATGTGATCGATGTTGGCAGGCTGGCTGGTGGTGACTTCGATCAGCGTTCCGCCGGTAAAGTCGATGCCGAGATTGAGTCCCTTGAAGGTCAATGCCCATACGGCGAACAGGAATGTCAGCAGTGAAATGGCTGTAGTGATCTTCCCGTAACGCATGAACGGGATGTCACGGCGGATGCGGAAGAATTCCATGCGCAGGCCCTCAGATGGAGATCGACGACAGCCGGTGACGGCGACCGTATGTCAGGTTGACCAGAGCGCGAGAGAGCGTGACCGCGCTGAACATAGAGGTGAGGATGCCCAGACACAGCACGACTGCGAAGCCACGCACCGGACCCGAGCCCAGCCAGAACAGGGCGACACCAGCGATGAGGTTGGTGATGTTGGAGTCGAGAATGGTACCCCAGGCGCGGTCGTAGCCGGCGTGAATGGCGGCCTGCGGCGAGTTGCCGTTACGCAGCTCCTCACGCACGCGTTCATTGATAAGTACGTTGGCGTCGATGGCCATGCCCAGCGTAAGCGCGATACCAGCCATACCCGGCAAGGTCAGCGTGGCCTGCATGACCGACAGCAGCGATACCAGGAGCAGGCCGTTGGCGGTGAGAGCCAGCGCGGAGAACATGCCGAACAGCCGGTAATAGAGAATCATGAAACCGACGACGGCGACGAAACCCCACAGGTTGGAATGGAAGCCCTTGCGGATGTTGTCAGCGCCGAGGCTTGGGCCAACGGTGCGCTCTTCGACGATGTCCATGGGTGCAGCCAGGGCACCGGCGCGCAGCAGCAGGGCAGTGTCGGAGGCTTCTTGGGCGGATTCCATGCCGGTGATCTGCACGCGGCCGCCACCGATTTCCTCGCGGATCACCGGGGCGGTGATGACTTCGGTCTTGCCTTTTTCAACCAGCAGGATGGCCATGCGCTTGCCGACATTCTCGCGCGTGACGTCGCGGAAAATGCGCGCGCCGCGCGAGTCGAGGTTGACGTGCACCGCGGCCTGGCCGGACTGTTGGTCAAAACCGGGCGAGGCGTCGGTGATGTAGTCACCGGTCAGCAGCACGGTTTTCTTCACCAGGATCGGCATGCCGTTGCGCTCGGTGTACAGGTCGTCGTCGAAGGGCACCTGGCCTTGCATGGCGGCGGCAATGTCATGGCTTTCATCCACCATGCGGATTTCGAGCGAAGCGGTGCGGCCGAGGATTTCCTTGGCCTTGGCCGTGTCCTGCACTCCAGGCAGTTCGACCACCACGCGGTCGGTACCCTGCTGCTGGATCACGGGTTCGGCCACGCCCAGTTCGTTGACGCGGTTACGCAGGGTGGTGATGTTTTGCTGTACGGCGCTGTCCTGCAGACGCTTGATGGCATCGGCGCGTAGCCCGCCTTCAAGCAGGAAATCGGTGCCGTTGTCGCGTGGATTGAACATCAGGTCGGGATAGTTGTGTGCGATGAAGCTGGCGGCCTGATTGCGTGTCGCCGCATCGGCGAAATGCAGCACGATGTTCTGATGGCTGATGTCGAGGCCGCTGTAGTGGATCTGCTGGTCGCGCAACTGGCTGCGCAGGTCGTTGGCATTGCGCTGTACTGCCTTGTCAAGCGCGGCCTGCATGTCGACCTGCAGCAGGAAATGCACGCCGCCGCGCAGGTCGAGGCCGAGATACATTGGTTTGGCGCCGATGGCGGTGAGCCATGCGGGGGAAGCCGATATCAGGTTGAGCGCGACGCTGTAACCATCGCGGAAGCGGTTTTGCAGCACATCTTCTGCCTTGAGCTGCCAGTCAGTGCTCTGGAAGCGGACTTTGACGCTGTCGTCGCTGACTTCCGCGTCGTCCCAGGGAATGTGTGCAGCGCTGAGTTCATCCTTGATTTCCTGCACCAGCCGGGCATCGGCGTGGAACGCAGCACGGGTGGGCGTCACCTGTACCGCGGGTGCCTCTCCGAAGACGTTGGGCAGCGCATAAATGAATGCGACCAGCAGGATCGCGACGATCAGCAGGTTTTTCCAGAGCGGGAATCGGTTCATGGCGGAAGCGGGGGTCAGTCCTCAGAGGTCTTTGATTGTGCCCTTGGGCAGCATGGTCTGGATGGCGGTTTTCTGGATGGGGGTGATCACGCCGGGTGCGATTTCGAGGGAGACAAACTGTTCGCCCACCTTGACCACGCGACCGGTCTGCCCCCCGCTGGTGACCACTTCGTCGCCTTTTTGCAGCCCCTCTACCATTTTTGCCTGCTCCTTGGTGCGCTGCATTTGCGGACGGATGATCATGAACCAGAACAGGATGAAAATGACTACAAGCGGCAGAAAGCTGACCAGAGTGTCGATCGGGGTGGGTTGCGACGCGGCCGTATTGGCCCATGCGCTGGTAATGAACATGTGCGGACTCCGTAAATGTCAGGGTGCGGAACGAGGCGATTCTAGCACGATCCGCCGCGCTGCTCATGAAATGCAGCAACAAAGCTGTCCAGTTGTCCATTGGCGATGGCTGCGCGCAAGCCTGCCATCAGCTGCTGGTAATAGTGCAGGTTGTGCAGCGTGGCCAACCGTGCGCCGAGCATTTCGCCGCAGCGGTGCAGGTGATGCAGGTAGGCACGGCTGAAATGACGGCAGGTGTAGCATTCGCATTGCGGATCCACAGGGGCGGTATCGGTACGGAAGCGGGCATTTTTGATGCGCAGTTCGCCGAGTCGCGTGAACAGGATGCCATGGCGCGCGTTGCGTGTGGGCAGCACGCAGTCGAACATGTCGATGCCGTGCTGCACCGAGAACACGATATCTTCCGGCGTGCCTACGCCCATCAGGTAGCGGGGCTGATCTGCGGGCAATTGGGGTGCGGTATGCTGCAGGATGCGCCGCATGTCCTGCTTGGGTTCGCCTACGCTCAGGCCGCCGATGGCGTAGCCGTCGAAACCGGTGTCAATCAGCTGGCGCGCCGATTCGTCGCGCAGCGTTTCGTGCATGCCGCCTTGCACGATGCCGAACAGCGCATTGGGATTGCCGGCATGGGCCTGTTTCGAACGTTCGGCCCAGCGCAACGACAGCCGCATCGACTCGGCGGCAGTGGTGAAGTCGGCCGGATAGGGTGTGCATTCGTCGAAGATCATGACAATGTCCGAATTGAGCACACGCTGGATCGCCATCGAGGTTTCCGGGGTGAGCATCAGGCGATCGCCGTTGAGCGGCGAGGCGAAGCGCACACCTTCCTCGCTGATCTTGCGCAGCGCCCCAAGGCTGAACACCTGGAAACCGCCTGAATCGGTGAGGATGGGGCGGTCCCATCCCATGAAGC
>JAJXUP010000137.1 GCA_021782795.1 Pseudomonadota bacterium
CGGATACAAGGCGACACCGATCGAGGCGGAAATGTATGTCTTGCGCCGATCGGGGCCCAACTCCACCGGCGAAGCCAGTTGCGCCAGCACACATTGGGCAACTGCCGCAGCATGCGACAGCGTGGCATTCCCCAGCAGCAGAATGGCATACTCGTCGCCGTTGAGCCGGCAGGTCACCGATGCGTCACCCGCGCAGGCTGCTATTCGCGCGGCCACGTCCACCAGCAACGCGTCGCCGGCCTGGTGGCCCAGGATATCGTTGATCTGCTTGAACTGATCGAGATCGATGTGCAGCACCGCAAGCGACACCTGCTCGCCACGAGCGGTACGCGCGATTTCGGCTTCCAGCTGACGCCAGGCCATGTAACGGTTGGGCAGACTGGTGAGCAGGTCGAAATTGGCCTGACGCCAGATCGTCTCTTCGAATTTCACCTTGTCGGAAATGTCCGAGGACGTGGCGACATACCGATCGGGCAAGCCGTCTTCGCCGAGCACCACGTTGATGGTCATCCATTCCGGGTACACCTCACCGTTCTTGCGCCGGTTCCATACCCGGCCCTGCCAGAAGCGCTGCTGCTCCAGATCCTGCCACATGCCGGCATAAAAGGCGGCATCGTGACAACCCGAATTGAATACCCGCGGATTGCGCCCACGCAACTCATCCAGCGCATACCCCGTCATCTGCTCATAGGCATGGTTTACCGAAATGATGTCGTTATTGCGGTCAGCGACCAGCATGGGCTGGCTGCTGTGCTCAAACACCAGCGCGGCCATTTTTACGCGATCCTCAAGCTGCTGCCGCGCACGCTCCTGTCCCAGATGATCGAGCGCAAACGAAATGGCCTGTGTCAGCGCCTCGATCAGTTGCACCATCTCGACGTCGAATACCCCCGGTTCGGTGTGATACAACCCGAGAATCACCGCCACCCGACCCTCACGGAAAATCGGGAACGAACCCGAAGACCGCCAGCCCGTCAGCCTCGCCTGCTGACGCCACGACAGTGTGGCTGGATCGTTGAGGTAGTCGTTGACGATATACCCTCGCCCGCTGCGATACGCATTGCCGGTCGCTCCCCATCCATGCGGCGAATCGGCCAGCACCGAAATCTTCACCTGATCGAGAAACCCGGTGCCGACACCAAACCTGGCCAGCGGACGAACCACACCGGAATGTTCGTCCGGCTGACCGATCCACGCCAGCGTCATGCCCCCCAGCTGCACCGCAGTGCGGCAGATGGCCTCATACAGCGGCAACTCGTCGCGGACCTCGATCACGGCGCGGTGAATGGCCAGCAATGCCTGGTAGAAACGCACCAGCCGGTTGACGCGCGCATGAAACTTGCGGGGCAGACGCAGATCGCCGGCCATGAGCAACAGACAACGCGTCTGCCCCTGCACGATCGGCTGGAAAGTCACTGCAACCGGAAGATCACTGCCATCCGCAGCGCGCAGCGATACCTCGGTGTTGAGCAGGGCCTGTCCGTGTTCGTCCACGGACAAGAGCAGTTCGCGCCAGGGCGCGATATCGCCATCAGGCGACAGCACGGATACCGGCTGTCCGTACAGCGCCTCACGGCCCAGCCCGGTGGCGGCAATCAGCGCGGCATTGGCATAGCAGATCGACAGCCCCTCATTTTCGAGTACACAGACCATTTCCTGCAATGCATCGAGCATGGACAGAAAAATCTGCGCTTCATCCCGCTGCATGAAAGAACAGCTCGACATGACCGGCTCCGCGTGCCGCGCAGCGGACATCCGCCGCGCATCACTTTCATGCTCGCATATTTTTATGGGGCAATCAAACGCGCCAAGCTAGCCGCGCACGCGAAACACGTCGATCACCTGCGACAGCTTGGCCGCCTGCTGCTGCAATGCTTCCACCCGTGCCGCCTGTTCCTGGGCATTGCCTCCGACTGCAGCCGACAGACTGGATATGTTGGCCACCAGCGCATCGGTATCCGACACGACAGCCACCAGGTTGCTCTTCATCTGATTCAGCGCCAGCATCAGTTCGGCCGTCTCATCCGCCGCGTCCATCTCGAAGCGCAACGACAGGTCGCCCCACGAAATGGCATGCGCCACTTCCAGCGCATGATCGATAGGCAGCAGAATCGTGCGCGAAATGAAATATCCAAACAGTAACAGCAACACCCCGCCCAGAGCTCCGGCCGCTGCAAGCGACAACGGCAGCCAGCTGTCCGCACCTGTCGAATGTGCACCCGCCGAGGTCTCCCACCAGCCCAGCGCCCCCAGCGTCCACATCAGTACGGCCGCAGCCGCAGTCGTCAACTGGATACGCAACCGGACCGGAATGCGGCGAATCGAATCCATGATCCCGGCCAGACCTCCCCGCTCGATGCGCCCGTGACGAATGCGCATGTTGCCCTGCCGACCTTCGCGAAACAGGCGATAGACCCGCTCGGCCTCGGCCACCTGCTGCGCCGAGGGTGTGTTGCTGACCGCAAGGAAACCTGAGGTGGGCGGCTTCTTCTGTAGTGGCGTGACATTCATCAACACCCAGAAATAATCCCCGTTCTTGCGCCGGTTCTTTACCATGCCGGTCCAGGGCAGGCGTTCGCTCAGCGTCACCCACAAATCGGAAAACACCTCGGCCGGCATGTCCGGATGACGCACAACGTTATGCGCGTCACCCAGCAATTCCTGCTCGCTAAAACCGCTCGCTTCGATGAACGCCGGATTGGCATAGGTGATCTTTCCCTTGAGATCAGTCTTGGTCACCATGGACACGCCATCGTCAAGCCGATACTCTTGCTCAGTCACAGGCAAATTGGAACGCATGCACTCCCCCTGATGAATCATCGCAAAAAAACGCCTGATAATCATACCGCAAAACAATCTACAAGATAATGGAATCATTAAATCTTTTATAATCCGGCACCCTGCCGGACGACCTGAAGCCTGGACTCCAGGTAGCCGTGCAGCCGATCAGGCCCGCAATTTCTGCATGGCCACCGCTGCAGCAGACGTGCGGGTTTCTACGCCCAGCTTTTCAAAAATATGCTCAAGATGTTTGTTGACGGTACGGTGGCTGCTGCCAAGAATGTCACCGATGTCGCGGTTGGTTTTTCCATAAATCAGCCAATACAGCACTTCGGCTTCGCGCGCAGTCAAATGAAAACCCGTGGCCAGGTGCTGCAGCGCCACAGTACGGTTTTCTTCACGTAACGTGATCAGCCAGGAGTGTTCATGGCCCGAATCACGCAGGCTGCCCAATAATCGCTGCCCCTCCTGTTCGGCCATGACAGGCACTTCGCGATGTTCCTGCATGGCTTGCGATGCTTTGTCGATCCAGTCCATCAGGCAGCCCTGGGCAGAGTCATTGCTGCAGCCGAAATACTTGTCCAGCAGGCTGCGCGCCTGAGGCGTTTGCCAGGACACCTGACCATCCGATATGCGCACCGAAAGCGTCGCCTGCCCAAAGGTGTCCAGCGCGCTGCGCGCCTGCCTGATCTGTCGTGCATTCTGCATATGCGCTGCAATGCGCGCCAACACCTCTCGTGGCCGGATCGGCTTGGTCACATAATCTGCCCCGCCGCTGGCAAAAGCCGCGACCACACTTTCTGTTTCGCTTAGCCCGGTCATGAAAATAATGGGAATATGCTGCGTACAGAATTCAGCTTTCAGACCGTGCGCTGCAGCATAACCGTCCATTCCGGGCATGAGCACATCCAGCAGGATCACGTCTGGCCGCCCGGTGCGCGCAATCTGCAAGGCGCTTTCGCCATTGGTGGCAACCAATACCCTGTAGCCGACATCGTCCAGCGCATCATGCAGCAGACTCAGGTTTTCCGGCACATCATCCACAATCAGCACCGTGCCTTCCTGCACCGTCTCATGCATGATCATGATCCACCTCCGACATCCCCTTGTGCAAAATCGATTTCATCATTCCAAACTGGAACTGCAGTGCGAGTTGGCGCATATTGTCTACAAAATCCACGTAGATACTGTCCATTTGGCGAATTTCATCCAGCTTGCCCAATATTCCGCGCACATAGCCGTGTTCGACATGTTCATGCAGATCATGCAAATGCATCATTGACGGATAACAGGTTCTTGCCGGGATGCTTGAAACGTTTCTGACTGGGGCGGGCGTTTCAATACACACCCATTGCAACGCAAGATGCCGCCCGATCCAGTCGAGCAGATCATTCACATTGACCGGTTTGGTAATAAAGTTTTCGCTGGAGATGCCCGCGTCATTATCTGCATTTTTTTCGAAGGCATTGGCAGAAATGACGGCGATTTCACATTCGGTCAGACGATCACGGCGGATACGCCGGATCACCTCCCAGCCGTCGATCCCCGGCATGGCCAGATCCATGAAAATCAGGTGCGGACAAAATACGGGAATCAAATCCAGGCATTCCTGTCCGGAGCCGGCAGCAGCGATGTCAAATCCGATGGGAGCGAGCATGCTCGACAACACGTCACGGTCGGTTTTTTCATTGTCGACAATCAGGATTCTCTGGCGCACGCCAAAATAACCGACCCGCTGTGCACGCACAACTTCCTGTTGTGGCTGGGCCAACCGGATATGTGGCAGAAACAGACGAATGCGGAAACGGCAACCTTTTCCCGGCTCGCTGTCCACGGTCAATTCACCGCCCATCAGATCGGTCAGCATCTTGGCAATGGTCAGCCCGAGGCCCGTACCGCCAGTCGCACCGATCTGCGCCGCTGCGCCGCGCGCGAATGGTTCGAACACATGCTCAATCTCGTCCGACGCAATGCCGGGACCAGTATCCTCAATACTGAATGTTGCAATTTCGCCCTGGTACCTGATCCGGAACGTCACCATCCCCTGTGCCGTGAACTTGACGGCATTGCCCAGGATATTGATCAATATCTGGCGCAGACGGCTGGCATCGGCGCGCACCAGCTCAGGCAGTTCGCCTTCGGGACAATACTTGAACGTAATGCCCTTGCTTCGCGCCTGCAACTCGAACATGTTGACGATCTGCAGCACGAAATCCGGAAACTGCAGCGGCTTGACGTTCAGTTGCACCTTGCCGCTCTCAATACGAGCAATATCCAGCGTACCCTCGATCAGCGACAGCAAATGGTCGCCGCTGCGCCGGATCACACCGATGGCCTGCCGTCGGTTGGACGGGATGGTCTGCTGCGCGT
>JAJXUP010000019.1 GCA_021782795.1 Pseudomonadota bacterium
CCGTGACGCTGGTTGCTGCCGCCACCGGCGCGTACGGCGTATTTCTGCGCGAGACGCAGGCCCGGCAGGGTCTTGCGGGTATCCATGACCTGGCATGGGTAGTCGCCGATGGCCTGCACATAACGCCGTGTCAGTGTGGCCGTGGCCGATAGCGTCTGCAGAAAATTGAGCGCCGGTCGTTCGCCGCTCAGCAGCGCACGTGCATGGCCGTGCAGTTCGCATACCGTGTCCCCTGCCTGCACAGGGTCGCCGTCCCGCGCATGCCAGGTAATGTTCACTTCGGGGTCGAGCAGGGTGAAACAGGCGTCGAACCAGGGTTGCCCGCACAGCACGGCGGGTTCCCGGGTGATGACGCGCGCATGCGCCGTGGTGTCGGCAGCGATCAGCGCTGCCGTCTGGTCGCCTGTGCCGAGATCTTCCTGCAGGGCTTCAAGAACGGTGTGCCGGATGGCAAGCGCGAAACTGGCTGGATCGGTCATGACAGTGCGGTCGGGTCGGAAGTGATCGTCGGGCAGCATAGTGTACCTGATGCCGTCGCTCTGTGGCGGTTGGTGCGTTCCCATTCGCTGCGCTCAATGCGTTCATTTGCTGCGCGGCGCATGGCCTGCAGGCAGGCCGGATGTCCGGCGTTCCCTGTCCTGGCTGCGATACTGGTCTGCCAGCGTGTGCTGGGCGTTACGGATGACCTGGCGGTTGATCGAGGCACGCACCAGCCGCGGCGGGTCATATCCCTGGGCGCGCAGTTGCGGTTGCCGTGCATCCAGTTGTCGCAGCAGCCAGGCTGGGTGCCCGTAGCCGTGGGTACGGCCAGTCAGGGTTTTGCCGCTGGATGGATGATAGCGTGTGTAGAGCACATGCAACTCGGGTAGGGGAGGTGCGCCGGGACGTTCCTGGCCGTTGGCGGGATTGTAGTGCCGGTCCCAGAAACTGGTGGCCGCCAGGCCGTCAGCAGCCGGGCCGGAGCAGAGCAGCACGGTCAGCGCCAGCAGCACTGCCCGGTTGCTTGCCGAGGCGTTACAGGCCGCCGATGGAGACGCGCAAATCTCAGGCGCTTGACGCAGCACTGCCTGGTTGCTTGCGAAAGCGTTACAGGCTTTCATCGTAGGCTGCCATGCGTGCCTGTTGCTGGCTGATGCGGTTTTCGCGCACCAGTCGTGCCAGGTCGGCGCTGAGCAGATTCATGCCCTCAGCCCGCCCTTGTTGCATTGCTGCCGGCAATTGCGCCAGGTTGCCGCTGGCGATGATCGAGCGCACGCCGGCGGAATTGACGAGAATTTCCGAAGCCAGTACCCATTCCTCGCGCGTGATCGACGGCACGAGCACCTGGCTGATGATGCAGCTCAGACAGGAGGCGAGTACCTGGCGGCGCTGAATCCGTTCGTCGGTGCTGAAGAAGCCGAGCAGCCGGTTGATGACATCCCTGGCGCTGCGGCCGTGGGTGGTGGCCAGTACCATGTGGCCGGAATCGGCGGCGCGGAACAGGGTTTCGACGGTGTCGCGATCGAGCAGTTCGCCGACCGCGATCACATCGGGACGCTGGCGCATGGCACCTTCAAGCCCGCTGGCGAAGCTGTCGACGTTGGTGCCGATTTCGCGCTGCGAGATCAGGGCGGTTTTTTTCTGGTGCACGTGTTCGATCGGGTCTTCGATGGTCATGATGTGGCACGAGCGCTCGGAATTGATGCGGTCGATGATGGACGACAGCGTGGTGGTCTTGCCGGAACCCGTTGGACCGGTGATGATGACCAGCCCCTTGCCGCGCATGACCAGTTCCTTGAGCATGTGCTGACCTGCGCCCAGGTGTTCGAGCGGAATGATGGTGTTGCGTATGATGCGCATGACCACGTTGATGTGGTGCGATATGCCATTGGTTTCGTAGATCGAATAGCGCACACGCGAATTGGTCAGGTCGACCGCGCCATCGAGCTTGCCGCCTTGCGCCATGAGTTCGGTGCGCCAGTTTTGCCCGCCGATGGCGTTGCTGGCGATGAACTCCTCGAGTTCCTCGTGGCTGACCGGTTCCGTGTCATAGGCGTCGTAACCGGACGGGCTGCGCATGTACAGCGGCTCACCGGCGCAGATATGGATGTCGCTCACGGTGGGGCGTTCGTGGATGATGTTGAGCAGTTTGGACAGGATCATGGTCGCGCGCCTCCGGCAGGGAGGTGCATGGGCGGTGTGGGAATGCGCCGTGACCGGGTCCGTGGGTGGCGTGGCAGGGGAGGTGTCAACGTGCGTCTCCATTTCCGTGCATCATTAATTGATACCAATGATATCATGATTGGTATCAATTGCAACGCCTGGGGGAAAATACAGCCGGCGGATGGCCGGCTTCAGGAGGCACTGCGGCGTCGTATCGCGCCGGTCGCTTACCAGACTGAGGCCGGAGCGCGCAACCGTTCGACGATCTGGTCGCTGACCAGATGCTGGTCGAAGATTTCGCTGACATCGGTGACCGTCACGCCCTGATACAGCACGCCTTCAGGATAGACCACCACGTTGACACCGCTGTCGCATGGACCCAGACAGCCGGACCAGGTCGCGGCGATGCGATCGTAGGCATTGCGTTGCTGCAGTTCTCGCCAGAAAGCCTGCAGTACGGCATCGGCGCCCTTGTGGGCGCAGCAGCTGCGCGGATGGCCGGCAGGCCGGTTTTGCGCACAGATGAATACATGTTTGACGGGTTTGCTCATGATGACCTCGGTGTGGAATCGGGCTACGGAAAACGGGTGTGTCAGCCGAACTTGAACAGGATGCCATAACCACCCCGGGGATATTCCCAGTCGACGTTGCGGTGGTCGGTGCAGATGATGCGGCAGGTGCCACATTCGAGGCAGCCGTCCGTGATCAGTACGACCCTGCCGTTGCCTTCCATGGTGTAGCAGCCGGCCGGACAGCAGACGGTGCACGGGCGGTCCTGACACTGGCTGGCACAGATGTCCTCGTTACGAATGCTGATGTGCGGGTGGCCGCCATCGACGCGGTAACGGTTCTGAAACAGTTTCTCTTCGACTTTGACCCGTGCGTTCATTCGAAAGCCCTCCACAGTTTGAATGCATCGCTCATCAGGCCGAACAGCGAGCGGCGCTGGCGAAAATCAGCCAGAATGGCTCTTTCCTTGGATTTTTTGTCGATGCCATCGACGCGCAGCATGCGGTGCGCGGCCTGGTTGAACATTTCCGGATAGGTGGTGAAAAACTGCGGATTGGTGTGGAACACACCCGGCATGTTGCGGTACTTTTTCAGGTCTTTGATGACGAACGAGTCATTCAGCTTGCGCTGGTAGGCGGCAAGGTTGGTTGCGCTGCACGACTTGCCGTGCCCAATGAGTTCGATGACGGTCTCTGCGGCGAAGCGGCCCGAGGTCATGGCGAGGTTGGAGCCCTCGCGATGCATGGCGTTTACCAGCATGCCAGCGTCTCCGGCGATCATCCAGCCTTCGCCATACAGCTTCGGGATCGCCTTGTAGCCGCCTTCGGGGATCAGGTGCGCGGTATATTCCTTCATTTCGCCGTCGGCGATGAGCGGCGCAATGGACGGATGCGCCTTCATGTCTTCCAGCAACTGGTAGGGCGAGACATGCTGTGCCTTGAAATCGGACAGCATGCAGCCCACGCCGATGGTCAGCGATTCGCGGTTGGTGTAGAGAAAACCGGTTCCCATCATGCCGCGGGTGATCTTGCCGGCCATCTCGATCACCACGCCCGCGTCGCCGCTGACATTGAAGCGCGATTCAATGGTTTCCTGCGGCATGAAATGGATTTCCTTGACCGCCAGTGCCACATTGGCCGGATCGATCTCGGCATGGAAGCCCGCTTTTTTCGCCAGCAGCGAATTGACGCCGTCGGCCAGGATCACCACGTCGGCATAGATCGACCCGCCGGGCCGGTCTGTCTGCACACCGATGACCCGCCTGCCGTCCATCAGCAGCCCGGTGACCGTGGTTTCGCAGATGACCAGGGCGCCGGCGGCTTGCACCTTCTCCGAAAACCATTTGTCGAACTGGGCACGCAGGATGGTGTAACGGTTGTACGGCGGCGTGTTGAAACCGTCGGAACGGTACTGTGCGCCGATGAATGATTCGTCGTCGAGTACCCACATGCGCTGCTCGATGATGTGGCGTTCGAGCGGCGCATCTTCGCGGAAATCCGGAATGATGCGTTCGAGCGCATCGCTGTAGAGGATGGCCCCCTGCACGTTCTTCGAGCCGGGGTACTCGCCGCGTTCGAGTTGCAGCACTCTGAGCCCGGATTTGGCGAGCGTGTAGGCGGCGGCGTTGCCGGCGGGGCCTGCGCCCACCACGATTGCGTCAAATTGTTCGGCCATGTCGGTTCCTCCTGTGTCAGCCGGCCTTGCGCGCCAGCGCGATCTGCTGCCTGAATGTTTCGGTAAGCGCTGGCAGAATGGTCATGGCGTTGCCGACGATGCCGTAATGAGCAAACTCGAAGATGGCCGCATCCGGATCGTTGTTGATGGCAATGATGACATCTGCGCCTTCCATGCCTACGCGATGCTGGATAGCGCCGGAAATGCCGGCTGCGATGTAGAGCTTGGGACGCACGGTCTTTCCGGACTGACCGACCTGGCGCTCGCTGTCCACCCAGTTGGCCTGTACCACCGGGCGGGTTGCCCCGACTTCGGCACCGAGCACCCGTGCCAGATTCCACACCAGCTGGAAATTTTCCGGTTTCTTCAACCCGCGCCCCCCCGCCACGATGATGTCGGCAAAGGGCAGTTGTGGTTTGCCCTGTGTCTGGTCGGGCAGGTATTCGAGCACCTTGGTGACGATTTCGTCTTCCACCATGTCCAGCGGAAATTCGATGATGTGGCCCGAACGCGATGGGTCTCGCGCGGGCATCGCCATGACGCGGGGGCGAACAGTCGCCATTTGCGGACGATAGTTGCGCGTGACTATGGTGCACAGCAGGCTGCCGCCGAACGTCGGCCGTGTGGCGGCCAGTCCGCGGTTGTCCATATCGATGCTGAGTTCGGTGCAGTCGGCCGTCAGCCCTGTTTCCAGCGTGGTGGCTACGCTGCCGGCAAGATCGCGCCCCTGGGTGGTGGCGCCGAGCAGCAGGATCTCCGGCTGGTAGTGGTTGACCAGATGGGTCAGGCCGAGGGTGAATGGTGCGTTGCGGTAACTGGCCAGTACGCTGTCCGCTATCAGATAGCAGTTATCGGCGCCGTGGAACAGGGCTTCCTCGCAAAAACGCCGGGTGGGCAGGCCCGGAGCGCCCATGACCACGCCCGAGAGCGTCACGCCCAGTGTGTCGGCCAGTGTGCGCCCTTCGCCGAGCAGTTCCCAGGATACCGGGTGCACATGGCCCTGCTCGTGTTCGATGAATACCCAGACGCCCTGGTAGGCTTTCAGCCGGTCGTCGAGTTCGTAGCTTGCGCGCCCGGCTGGTTTTCTGGCTGCCGGTGCCGGATTGGCTTGAGTCATGTCTGTTCCTTGCTTCGGTGTCGGATTCATGCGTCCTGTTGCGCCAGGCTGTCGCGCAGTTCGGGATGCTGCGTGAACAGCTTGCCAACCAGGGTCAGTGCGAGGTCGCGCGGCTCGTGGCTCTCGGTGTCGATGATGTCGGCACGGCGTGAAAGCGGCTTGGGTGCGAACACCTTGCTGACCAGCGTGGGCGAGCCTTTGAGGCCGATCTTGCCGGTATCTTCGATGCCGGCGGCATCCTTGTCCCAGATGCGGGTCTGGTAGCGTGCGGCGCGAAACATGTTTTCCATGGTGGCGAAACGCATGTCGCTGGTGCCTTCCAGCATGGTGATCAGGCACGGCAGCCGGGTTTCCAGCAACTGCACCCCGCCTTCGGCACGCCGGCGCACGCGGATGTTGCCGGCATCGAGGTCGAGCGTGTCGATCTGCGAGACATAGGTGAGCAGTTGCATGCCCAGCCGCCTGGCAATGCCCGGGCCGACCTGTGCCGTATCGCCGTCGATGGTTTGCTTGCCGGTGAACACCAGATCGACACGGAGGTCTTTTTCGATCTGCCGGATTGCTGACGCCAGTGCAAACGAGGTGGCGAGCGTGTCGGCGCCGGCAAAGGCGCGGTCGGTGACCAGGATGGCTTCATCCGCCCCGTAGGCGATGCATTTTTTCAGTGCTGCCTCGGCCTGCGGCGGCCCCATGCTGATAACGGTGACGCGCCCGCCATGCCGGTCTTTCAGTTGCAGAGCGGCTTCGAGCGAAAACAGGTCGTAGGGGTTGACGATGGCCGGAACGCCTTGCCGCATGATGGTGTTGGTGACTGGATGCACCCGGATCTGGGCGCTGTCCGGTACCTGTTTGACGCAGACGACGATATGCATGATTGCTCCTCAACCGGCAGTGGGCAGGGTTGATTTCAGCTTGTCCAGGGAGAAGCTTTTGGCCTCGGCATCCTGAAACACCTTGAACACTTTTTCGGTGGCAGCATTGGAGCGTACGAAATCGTCATAGGCGCGTTGCAGCGCATCGCGGTAGAGCGGGAACAGCGCGGCATCGTCGAGTCCGGCAGGATGCCGCTCCTGACGCAGGTACTGGTAGAAGCGTTTCAGGATGTGCAGGCGGTTGACACGCACCACATGTTCCTCGTGCGCGATGCCGAAAAAGTCGAGAAATTCCTCGGCGGCAGAAAACTGCCTGAGTTGGCCGATCATGTCGTTCATGACAGTGCTCCGGTAAGGGTGGCTTGTTCGAGATGGAACCGGCGCAGATCGTCGGCATCGGCCGGGCGTTTGTTGAGCATGGCGTGTGCACGGATGCGCTGCAGCATCCAGCCAGTCTCCGGCTCGCCGAGCAGGATACCGATGCGGGCGCAGGCCATCTGCACCGCATGCGACCCTGAATGCTTGCCGAGCACAGTGCGGTGTTCGCGGCCGACTTCGGCCGGATCAAATCCCTGGTAGTTGAGCGGGTTCTTGATCAGTCCGTCGACATGGATCCCGGCTTCGTGGGTGAAGACGGCCTCGCCGACGATCGGCTTGTTGGCGGCCACCGGCCGGCCGGATGCGCCGGCGACCAGCGCGGATATGGATGGAAATTGCGCTGGATCCACGCCTGTAGCGTGGTTGTACAGGTGGCGCAATGCCATGACCACTTCTTCCAGCGGTGCATTACCGGCACGTTCGCCCAGGCCGTTGACCGTGGTGTTGACGTGGCTCGCCCCGGCCTTGACGGCGGCCAGCGTGTTGGCAGTGGCCAGCCCGAGATCGTCGTGGGCATGCATTTCAAGTTCGAGGTCGGTGGCCGCGTGGAGTGTACGAATAGTGTGGTAGGCGACGAATGGTTCGAGCAGACCGAGCGTGTCGGCATAGCGCAGACGACATGCGCCCCCCAGTTGGGCCGCCTCGGCAACCTGGCACAGGAAGTCCGCATCGGCGCGCGAAGCATCCTCCATGCCGACGCATACCTCGAACCCGGCGTCGCGTGCCTGGGGCACCAGCCAGCGGATACGCTCAATCACCCAGTTACGGTCGCGGCCGAGCTTGTGGCGGATCTGGATGTCCGATACCGGGATCGAGAGATTGATACGGTCGATGCGGCAGCGTCTGGCGGCGGCAAGGTCGTCTGCGCACATGCGTCCCCATACCATGAGTCTGGTGGACAGACGCAACGCCGCAAGCGCCTGGATGTGTTCGATCTCGTTGTCACCCATCGCTGGAATGCCGATTTCCATTTCTGGCACACCGGCCTGGTCGAGCGCACGAGCGATGGCAATCTTTTCGCTGGCGTTGAAGGCCACGCCGGCGGTTTGTTCGCCGTCGCGTAAAGTGGTGTCGTTGATGATGACCATGATTCGATCTCGCTGCAGGCACGTTGTGTTTGTGTTACAGCAAGCGTCGTGCCAGATTTTTTTATTCTTTTTATTCATTTTGTTATGGGTTGTCTGTGTGGCGTGCGGCCGATGTGAAGCGGATAACGGTGTCGATTTTGTCGGCTTTCACACAGCAGCCGCAGCGGTATGCGCCGGTGGGTGTTGGTTTATGCATCGGTGACATCAACGGGTCGGTGGTCGTCCAGGCGGCAGCCGCCCTCCCAGTACAACGCGGGTTCACTGATCCGAAACAGGGTCATGATGAAATGCTGTGTTCATACGCGGAAACTTTCCCCGCAGCCGCACTGGTCCTTGACATTCGGGTTGTTGAAACGGAAGCCTTCGTTGAGTCCCTCGCGCGCGAAATCGAGTTCTGTTCCGGCGAGAAAGGCATGGCTTTTCGGATCCACCAGGATGGTGACGCCTTGGCTTTCGAATACCATGTCGTCGGCGCCGATTTCGTCGGCGAATTCGATCGCGTAGGCCAGCCCGGAGCAACCGCTGGTTTTGACCGCCAGCCTGAGTCCGGCACCCTTGCCGCGTTTTTCGATGAAGGCGAGTATGCGGCGTGCCGCGCTGGGCGTCACGGTGATGCTCATGTCGGCCTCCGTCGGGTTACATGGAAAACGAGCTGCCGCAGCCGCAGGTCGAGGCGGCATTGGGATTGCGTACCAGGAAGCGCGACCCTTCGAGCCCGTCTTCGAAATCCACCTCTGCGCCGGCCAGATACTGCAGGCTGACCATATCGACCAGCACGGTGATGCCGGCCCGGTCGATCCGGGTGTCATCGTCGTTGACCGTTTCGTCGAAAGCAAAACCGTACTGGAAGCCGGAGCATCCGCCGCCACTGACATAAATGCGCAGCTTGAGCAGCGGATTGCCGTCTTCCACGATCATGGTCCTGACTTTGTCTGCGGCGGCGTCAGTGAAATGCAACGGGGTGGGCATCATGACCTGGATGCCGTCTGAAGTTTCCAGCGTGGGGGTGTCGAGCAGTTCTTCGAGCATGATGTTCTCCTTTCAGATTCAGTCAGATTCAGGGAGCGGGGGGAGGGCAGCCGGCGCACCTGCCCTGCCGGTGCCGCTTGCGTCGTCATCGGCCATGAACGAGCCAATGTTGCGCGGGTGTTCATAAGGCTCGATCAGAGCATCGCTGCAGGCCATGCCATGTTCCTCGTCAATGTGTTCCTCAATGCGCACGCACGATGCGTTACCAGCCATGCCGCAAGGAGCGTGCCAGAATAAATTTCCAGGTTATTCATGGTGTTGATACGTTGCCCACGATCTGACCCTTGTCAGGTTTGTTGTGGTCCATACATTTTCAGCTGTCGTGGCGCCTGTCGGTCAGCGGATTTTTGCCCTGTCGGCGGCGCTGTAATTGCTGAAATGGCCTTCGCGTTTCGCCTGGCTGCGTGCTGCGCGGATGATGGCTGCGGATTTTCCCGCAGCAGCAGGGAGTGAAACGCGTTTGTCCAGGGCAATGCCGCCACAGTCAGGACAGACAGGCTGTGCACCGGAGCGGATCAATAATTCGCAGCTTTTGCCACAATTGCGACATTGGTATTCAAATATGGGCATGGTGTGTTTCCTCGGCCGAAGTCATGGGACAGTGAATGCGCTACCCAGCAGCAATATCGATGCCACGAAAATAACATCATGAAAAAAAACATGTTTTGATTCGATGTCATGTGTTCTGCACCGCTTGTTGTGTTGAATTTGTCGCAATACGTGCCACCAGGTCGTGGCTGGTGCGAATCTTGCTGACTGTTCGTACAGGGGGTTCGGCCGGGCAGCATGACTGTCTGGCAGAGCGCGACCCGGCACGCGTCGGGCGTCACCTGCTTCGCGCATACGAAAAACAATTCACGAGGGTCGGTTCATGATGTGTTGTCAGAGGGAATTGCAATGGGCGTGCAAGCGACCGGAAAGGTCAGAATCGAAGCGGCGACCCAGGACCGGGAACTGCTGACGATCTATGAAGTCAGCAAGATACTCGGTTCGTCGCTGAATTTGTCCAGAACGTTGCGTGACGTTCTGAATGTACTGTCGTTGTACCTTGGCATTCGCCGCGGCATGGCGAGCCTGGTGCAGGAATCGGGCGAACTCAGGCTGGTTGCCGCCTGGGGGCTGACGCGCGAAGAGTTTCATCGCGGACGATTCGCGGTGGGCGAGGGCATTACCGGAAGAATCCTGCAAACCGGCATGCCGGTCGTGTTGCACGATATCGCCAGCGAACCGGTTTTCCTCAATCGCACCGGGTCGCTCGATGATCATGGCGACGAGCCGATCTCGTTCGTTGGTGTGCCGGTCAAGGCCGGTACGCAGGTGATCGGAGTATTGAGCGTGGATCATCCGGTCGACCAGCAGGTCATGTCTTTCCAGAAGGAAGTCATGCTGCTCAGTATGGTGGCGCATCTGGTGGCCCAGGCCTGGCGCCTGCAGCAGGGCGTGGCCGCAGAACGCGATGTGCTGATTCAGGAGCAGCGCCGGCTCAAGACCGAACTGCGCGGCAAATACAGCCTGGACAATGTGGTTGGACATTCCAAGACCATGCAGGAAGTGTTTGCGCAGGTGCATCAGGCGGCGCCGGGCCGGGCGACGGTGCTGCTGCGCGGCGAGAGTGGTACCGGCAAGGAAGTCATTGCGCGTTCGGTCCATTTCCTCAGTGCGCGCAAGGATGGGCCGTTTATCAAGCTCAACTGTGCGGCGCTGACGGAAAGCCTGCTCGAATCCGAACTGTTCGGTCACGAAAAGGGCGCATTTACCGGGGCACAGGGTGAGCGCAAGGGGCGTTTCGAGCTGGCGCACGGCGGTACGCTGTTCCTTGACGAAATTGGTGACATCTCGCCGGCATTCCAGACCAAGCTGCTGCGTGTGCTGCAGGAACGCGAATTCGAGCGCGTGGGCGGCACACGCCCGATCCGTGTCGATGTGCGCCTGATCACGGCGACCAACCGTAATCTGGAAAAAGCCGTGATGGACGGCAGCTTCCGTGCAGACCTGTATTACCGCATCAACGTGGTCAGCCTGTTTTTGCCACCGCTGCGTGAACGGCGCGAGGACATTCCGTATCTGGTCGAAACGTTTCTTGCCCGTTTCAATCGGGAAAATCAGCGTGAGCTGACCATCGGAGCGGAAGCAATGCGCGTGCTGCTCAACTGTTATTGGCCGGGCAATGTGCGCGAACTGGAGAATTGCGTCGAACGCACTGCGACCATGACTCGCGGCAGCGTGATCCGTGAGATCGATTTTCCTTGTCAGCATGGCCGCTGTCTGACGCAAATGCTGCATGGCGAAGGCGAGGCTGCGGTGGCCGTGCAGGTGATGCGGCCGGTACGCGAGCCTGCGCCCCAGGTTCCGGCGCACGGAGCGGGCGATGGCGCGGTGCCGCCATCCAGTGAACGTGAACGCCTGGTGTGGGCGCTGGAACAATGTGGCTGGGTGCAGGCCAAGGCGGCTCGCCTGCTCAATATTTCGGCACGGCAGATGGGGTATGCATTGATGAAGTACAACATCGAGGTGCGCAAGTTCTGAGTCGCGCCAGCCGGGCAGCTCAGGCTGCTGTTCATTTGTGATGGGAGTAGAATCGGGCAGTGCGTTTCGATCCCGTGACTGACTTTCTGGAGAATGAACATGAACACCTCGCGTGCTGCGCCCCTGTTTTATCTCTGTCTGGTTCTGGTCCTGCTGGCTGTCGGTGTTCCGGCGCGAGCCGAATCGCGTGCCGACCTCGATCGCGCGTCGCAAGGCGCGCTGGACCGTCTCTACCGCATCAATCCTGCCGCGCGGGCCATCGGCAACGCAGCGCACGCGGTACTGGTGTTTCCCAACATCGTCAAGGCCGGGTTGGTGTTCGGCGGCAGCTACGGCGAAGGTGAGCTGATCGTGAATGGGCATGTCGACGGATACTACAATTCGGTCTCGGCATCATGGGGGTTGCAGGCGGGTGCCCAGACTTACGGCTACGCCGTGTTCCTCATGAATGACAATGCGGTGAACTACCTGCACCAGACTCATGGCTGGGAAATCGGTGTCGGGCCAACGGTGGTGCTGGTCAATGACGGCATTGCACGCAACCTGTCCACGTCTACGCTCAAGGACGACGCTTATGCCTTCATTTTCGGACAGCAGGGGCTGATGGCCGGGCTCAACATCGAGGGCACCAAGGTGACTCGCATCCAGCCCTGAGTAACGCTCTGTCCGCTGTGTGTCGCATGTACGACAAACGGTCGTATGTCTGCTGGGTTTGTTACGTTCAACAGACGAGTGTCTTTCTTAGTTCTATGATTATCTGGTGATTTTTTTCTGGCATGGTTCTGGCTTAGGTTGGATTGTGAAGCAATTTCGATTGCATAATCTGACAAGGAGCCGGACATGCGGGCAACACTGGGAAATCAGGCGGATGCATCGGGGCACGCGCTCGGGCAACTGCTGGACAAGATTGCCGGGCACAAGGGATGTGGTACTTCGGGTGGTGAGGGGAAGGCCAGCTGCGGCTCGTCCGCCGGACCGGCCGACATGGCGCCCGAAGTCTGGGAAAAGGTCAAGAATCACCCTTGCTACAGCGAAGAAGCGCACCATCATTACGCTCGCATGCATGTGGCCGTGGCGCCAGCCTGCAATATCCAGTGCAATTACTGCAATCGCAAATACGATTGTGCCAATGAATCGCGACCCGGCGTGGTCAGCGAGAAACTGACCCCGGAACAGGCAGCCAAAAAAGTGCTTGCGGTGGCCTCGGCCATTCCACAGATGACCGTGCTGGGTATTGCCGGGCCGGGTGATGCGCTGGCCAACCCGGTCAAAACCTTCAGGACATTCGAACTGATCGCCAAAACGGCACCCGACATCAAGTTGTGCCTGTCCACCAATGGTCTGGCGCTGCCGGATTATGTGGATACCATCAAAGCGTTCAACGTCGATCATGTCACGATCACCATCAACATGGTCGATCCCGAGGTCGGGCAGCACATTTATCCGTGGATTTTTTACAGGAACAAGCGCTACACCGGCATTGACGCAGCGCGCATCCTGTCGGAGCGCCAGTTGCTCGGTCTGGAGATGCTGACCGCCGCCGGCGTGCTCACCAAGGTCAACTCGGTGATGATCCCCGGTATCAACGACCGGCATCTGGTGGACGTCAACCGGGCCGTCAAGTCACGCGGCGCTTTCCTGCACAACATCATGCCGCTGATTTCGGCCGCCGAACACGGTACGGTGTTCGGGTTGAACGGCCAGCGAGGACCCACCGCGCAGGAACTCAAGCAGCTGCAGGACGAGTGCGAAGGCGAGATGAACATGATGCGTCACTGCCGCCAGTGTCGCGCAGATGCGGTCGGGTTGCTGGGTGAAGACCGCAGCGCCGAATTCACCAGTGACAAGATCGATGCCATGGGTGAAGTGGTGTATGACCTTGATACGCGCAAGCAATATCAGGAATTGGTCGAGGTGGAGCGGCAGGACAAGGTGGCTGCGCGCGAATCGGCTCTGCAGGAGATCGATGCGACCGATATTCGCATTCTTGTCGCTGTGGCCACCACAGGGCAGGGGCGCATCAACGAACATTTCGGCCACGCACACGAATTCCAGATTTATGAAGTGGGCTCGGGCGGCGCCAAATTCGTCGGGCACCGTCGCGTCGATCTGTACTGTCAGGGGGGGTATGGCGAGGAAGATACGCTGCCATCAGTGGTGCGCGCCATCAATGACTGCCACGCGGTATTCGTGGCCCGTATCGGCGGCTGCCCGCGCGATGAACTGCAAGCGGCTGGCATCGATCCGGTCGATCGCTTCGCGCATGAGTTCATCGAGGAATCGGCAATCCGCTATTTCGGAGAGTATTTCGCCAAAGTCTGTGCCGGAGACATCGAACACAGGCCGCGCGGTGATGCGGACATCCGTCAGGGCGCTTTTACCGCGGCGGCGTGACGGAAGCCGGCTGGCCCGGGAGGGTGCAGCCGGCACAGGGCAATTCCGCCCGGCGGGATTGGCGGGGCAATGCAAACACAGAGGATATGAATCATGGCTTACAAGATCATCGCATCGCAGTGCACAGGCTGTTCAGCCTGCGAACCTGAATGTCCCAACGTCGCCATACGCGAGAAAAATGGGGTGTTCATCATCGACCCGAAGAAATGCACCGAATGTATCGGGCATTTCGATGACGCGCAATGCGTGGCTGTGTGCCCGGTGGACAACACCTGTGTCATCGACACAGGCTATCCGCGTTACCAGGCCTGACCGGAAAAGGAGTATCGCGATGAATATCACCATCACCCCCAGGGCAGAACAATTCATGCGCCGCATCGTGCGATTCGGCGGGCCTGAAGGCGCAGGATTTCGCCTCAGCGTGTCTCCGGGCGGCTGTTCCGGACTCAGTTCCGTGTTCAGTGCCGAAGCTGCCCCGCTACCTGGTGATGCCGTGTTCGACCGGGACGGGTTGCGGCTGTTCCTGCCGGCAGAGAGCCGTCTGCTGCTCGAAGGCGCCACCATCGATTTCGTCGACACCATGACCGAGTCCGGCTTGAGTTTCATCCTGCCACATGGGGGATCGTGCGGTTGTTCGAGTGCCTCCGCCGGTGCGTCAGACGGGAGGGCCGTGGTTGATATTTCCGCTATCCGGCGAGCGTGAGGTTGCGGGGCCTGACGTGGACGCAAACGCACTGTCCGGTAGCTCGGCTGGCCTGACACTCGATGCGGAGTGGATGGCTTCGGCCTGTCTCGGCGGTATGCTGCCGCAGGATGTGGCCGACGACCTGCAGCGGGCTGCGTTGCTGTACCAACACGGCAATGACGCCGAACCGGTGTTGCTGGATCTCTACCAGCGTGCCTGGCACCACCCGGCGGTGCACATCGCACTGTACCGGTTCTATTTTTATCGCCACCGCCTGCAGGATGCGCTCGATGTTGCTGTTCGCTGCCTGCTCAAGGTGGCCGGCGATCTCGGCCTGCCGGATGACTGGCGGGCCGTGCGGCCGGAGCAGGCGAAATTTTCCGGGCCGGAATACGAGATCGTGCCACGCTTTTACCTGTACACCCTCAAGGGTTGTGCGTATCTCAACATGCGACTTGGTCGGTTGCAGACCGGTGGGGAAATGCTGGCGCAGCTCCGCCGGCTCGATCCGCGCGACCGTCTTGGCGGATCGGTGCTGGCCGAAGTGCTGGCGCGTATCGGGGAGAGCGATGATGACTGAACGCGACGTTGCGGGAGACGCCTTTCCCGCCGTGGACTGGCGAGGGCTGCCGCTGGACTGTGCCGCTTGTGAGCATCGTGACCTGCGCAGCTCCGGCGGGTGCCGGCCTGGTTCGGCGTGCGTACATGACCGGTATGCATTGCGTATCGACAGATTTTTTCGCTGGAATCCGCCGTTGGCACGCTATTACCTCGCCCACCCGTATTTTGAGGTACGCGCCATCGTGGCCAAGCATGTTGAGGTGTTCTGTCTGCCACAGCTGATGACGGATGCAGACGAGACCGTGCGCTGGAGTGCAGTGCACCGGCTTACACCACGGCAGTTGTTGCGCCTGCGCGACGATCCGGACCGTGAGGTGCGTATTCGTGTGGCGGCCCGGCTGCCTGCGGTGCACCTGATGCCGATGATGGCCGATGAGGATTATTTCGTCCGTAGTATCGTTGCGCGCCGGTTACCGCTCTCATGGCTGCCGGACATGAGGCACGATCGTGACGCCGAAGTGCGCGTCGAGGTCGCACGCCGGATTGCGCCGGAATGGTTGGCGATGCTGGCCACCGACGCGGCTGTGGCGGTCCGGCTGGTGGTGGTGCGCCGTCTGCCGGCGTGGCAACTGGGCCTGATGTTGCACGATGCAGACTGGCGCGTGCGTTATGAGGTTGCGCGGCGGGTCGAAACTGGAAAACTGGGGGCACTGTCGGCTGACGAGGACGATGCCGTGCGCGAGATGGTTCGGTTGCGTGTGCATGATATCCGCGCGATTCCGTTGCGTGTCGCAGGAGGTGAGGCATGAAGATCAGTCGTGACAGCAACATCGTCGAGTTGAACGATCCACCGGCATTTGATTATGGCGAAAAGGTCAGAAGCCTGAAAAACGTGCGTAACGACGGTACGTTTCCCGGCAGGGAGATCGGTGACGTCCTGGTACGTAAGGGCGATGTCGGCTATGTCTCCAGTATCGGCACCTTTCTGCAACAGTTCTATATCTATGGCGTGGAATTCATCGAGTACGGTTATCGCGTGGGCATGCGGGCCAGGGAGCTCGAGTCGCTCGACGAACCTGGTGACGGCGATGCACGCCACAGGGAATGACGGATTCAAGAGGGGGGCAGATGAAGGCTATCCGCGAAGCGAAATACCAGTGGGGGCAACGCGTGCTCGCCGGGATCGACCTGGTGAACGATGGGTCGCACCCCGAGTGCGCAGCCGATGGGTTGCTGGTGGCATGCGGCACGCCGGGCGAGGTCGTCCAGATCGGACATCACGTCGAAGCCAACGTGCCCGTGTACATGGTGGAGTTTGCTTCTCCTGGCCGACCTGCATGCGTGGTCGGCTGCATGGAGGAGGAACTCAGCCTGCCCGATTGAAGCGGAGGATAGCGATCATGTTCGCACCAGAGGACGATTGCCCGCCACTGCATCCGAACGAGATCGATCGGCACCGCATCGCCCGCCTGCTGGCAACGCGGCAGCGCTACCGCTATGTGATGCCGCAGGTGCTGGCGACGGAAAGTGGCTACTGTGTGGTCAGCCCGTGCTGTTCGCGCAACATCGACGCCAGTGGCGGCACGATCGATATCGCGCGCCTCGAATATCTGCCCTGTGGGAAGGGCTGGTTGCTGTACCGCAAAGACCATTCCACGCACAGATGGCAGGTGCATGTGCGCTGTGCTGATCTGGCAGCGGTGCTGGCTTGCCTGAATGCAGATCCGCAACGGGTATTCTGGCAATGAATACCCGTATTTATGCCGACAATAATGCCACGACTGCACTGGCGCCGGAAGTGTTGCAGGCCGTGAGCCTCAGCCTGGGCGAACTGTATGGCAATCCATCCAGTAAGCACCGTGTCGGTGATGCTGCACGTGCTGCGGTGACAGCTGCGCGGGTTGCGGTGGCGATGCTCATTGGCGCGCAGCCTGCCGAAATCGTGTTCACTTCAGGTGCTACCGAGAGCAACCATCTGGCGATCACTGCTGCGCTGGCGCGCACGCCAGCGCGACGGCATGTGGTGGTCAGTGCCGTGGAGCACCCATCGACGCTGATGTTGCTGGATCGGCTGGAACAGGAAGGCGTACGTGTGAGCCGGATCGCCGTCGACGCATATGGTCTGCCGGATCTGGATCAGTTGCGCGCCGTTGTTACGCCGCAGACCGCATTGGTGAGCATGATGTGGGTCAACAACGAGACCGGGGTGATTCTGCCGGTGCAGGCTGCGGCTACCATTGCAGCCGCGCAGGGGGTGCCGTTCCACAGCGATGCAGTGCAGGCTGTGGGGCGGCTGCCGTTGCACGTCGGGGACAGCGGCTGCGATCTGTTGTCGTTCTCCGGACACAAGTTGCACGCGCCCAAAGGCATCGGCGTGCTGTGGGTGCGCAAGGGGTTTGTACTCTCGTCCCTGCTGGCCGGACATCAGGAACGTAACCGGCGTGGCGGGACTGAAAATGTCCCGGCCATCGTCGGTCTCGGCGTGGCAGCGACACTGGCTGCGCAACGTCTGGATCAGGATGCGGTCCACATCGCTCGGGTGCGCGACCTGCTGGAGTCTGCGTTGCAAGGCGAAGCGGTCAGCGTCAACGGGGGCGGAGTGCCCCGCGTCGCCAATACCAGCAATCTGCAGTTTTCTGCTGTGGAAGCAGGCAGCCTGATCGAACGGCTCGACCGACAGGGAATCTGCGTATCGGGCGGCGCGGCGTGCACTGCGCGTGGCACACAGGCTTCGCATGTGCTGCGGGCCATGGGACAAAGCGAGCAGCAGGCATTGTCGGCGGTGCGTTTTTCCTTCTCACGCTACAGCACGGCGGAAGAAGCGCAGGCCATTGCCATGGCCGTGCGGGAGCTGATGCAGCCCGGGTTGGCCCGGGTCGTCTGATATCAACGATACGACAGGGAGCAGGCATGAAAGTGATGATACGCAGGAATTCGGCCGGAGCACTCTCGGTGTATGTGCCGAAGAAAGATCTCGAGGAACCGGTGGTGGCAATGGAACACCCCGGAATATGGGGCGGCAGCGTCACGCTGGCCAATGGCTGGAAACTGGAGTTGCCACACATGCCCGATGGCACAGCCCTGCCGATTACCGTGGACGCGCGCAAGACCGGAGATTGAGATGGGCATCGAAACCGCACAGCTTGACCAGTTAATGCTGCTGCTCGACAGCCTGGCCGACGACACCAGTCCGCTGGCCGGAGTGCGACAGGCCTTTCCGCATTGGGTGGTGTCGCAATGCGATGCGACCGACCTGCGCGACGAGCAGCCAGCGTGTTCATCGCACCGCTATGACGTGCATCTGGTCGATAGCCGTGAGCAATGCTGGCGCATGACCGACGTGGCCGGGCAGGCGACCGGAGTGATTCTGGCGCGGCGGGAGTCGGTGTGATGGTTGCGACTGACAGTGAATGGATTGTCCTCAGCGATCCGGATATCAGCCAGAACGAACTGGAATCCGTAGCCTGCGTGCTGCGCTCATCGCGGTTGTCGTCGGGCGAATGGGTGGAACGGTTCGAAGACACGTTTGCGGAATATCTGAACCGACGTTACGCGGTGGCGGTGTCCAGCGGCACGGCCGGACTGCTGATCAGCCTGCGCGCACTGGGTATCGGCCCGGGTGACGAGGTGATCGCCAGCGCGTATGGCTGGCACCAGATTGCGCATGCCATCGCTCTGACCGGCGCGACGCCGGTATTCGCCGATATCGATTACTGGTCGGGGACCCTGGCCCCGGACAAGACGGAGTTGAAAATCACTCCGCGTACCCGGGCCATTCTGGCGGGCAACAGCAATGGACATCCGGCAGCATGGCAACCGCTGCGCGAACTGGCGCAGCAGCACGGCGTGGCGCTGATCGAAGATTCCACCGAAGCCGTGGGTTCGCGTTATCGCGGTGCGCTGACCGGATCGTTCGGTGACGTGGCGGTGTTCGATTTTTCGCAGCCGTCAGCATTGGTCTGCGGTGAAGGCGGCATGATCGTCACCGACGATCCTGACCTGGCGAGCGAACTGCGTTATTACCGTGGTCGCAGTCTGGAGGAGCGGTTTTCGATCTCGATTGCCAGCCGGTTGCCTTTCCAGTCAGGCATGAGCGATCTGACTGCGGCGCTGGGCCTGACGCAGCTTGAACGCATCGACGAGATACTGGCACGGCGCAAGCGCACCGAGATGTGGTACCAGCGCCATATCCTGTCTTTCGAGGGCATCAAGCCGGCCTATGTGGCGCCCGAAGTCGACGAGGTGCACTGGATGGTCTATCTGGTACATCTCGGGACGCGCTTCACGCGCAGTGCACGCAACCAGATCGTCGATGATCTTCAGACCGCGCGCATCGAGGCGCCGGCGTATTGCAATCCGTTGCATCAGCAGTATTACTATTCGGCGCTCGGATATCGGCGCGGCGACCTGTATGTAACGGAAAAGCTCGCTGACCGTGCCCTCGCGCTGCCGTTTCACGCCCATCTCGACGAAGACACCATCGCTTTCATTGTGCAGACGGCCAAGGATTCATCGATCAATGTCGGCGCCGGCGCAGCAATTTATCTTTGATCTTACGCAACTACAGAGCGGGAACCACATCATGTCCAGTCTGACCGAACTTTTCCAGGCCCTGCAGCAGGAGCGCATCGTGCCGTATCTCGGCCCGGGGATATTGGGCCTCAATGGCGGTGATGCCGTCGTGCCGGCCACGCCGGAAGCCTTGGCAGCTTATCTTTCCGCCAGGGTGACCGTGCCGTACAAAATACGCAACCGGCTCACCGCCGCTGCGCAATACATCGAAAATTTCAAGCATCGCAAGACGCTGGTCACCCACATGGGCGGGGCATTCCTTGCGCAGCCGGACGCAGAGGCGTTGCGCCGTCTGCTGACCGGGCTGTCGTTGCCGCCGCTCATCGTTTCGGTCTGGTATGACGATACCGTGCTGCGCGCGCTGGCTGCGCACGGCGACTGGGGCATGGTGCAGGGCTGGTCGCAAGCCGAACATTTTGGCGAGTGGTACGGATATTACCGACCTGACGGCACGCCAGCGGATGAAGCGCAGGCGCGTCAATGGAGCATGCTGGTCTATCAGCCGGTCGGTTGCGTGCGGCCTGTGGGAAATTACCTGGTATCGGATTCGGATTATGTCGAGGTGCTCACGGAAATTGACATCCAGACGCCGATTCCGCCACGGGTACAGCAGTTGCGCAGCGGGCGCGAGTTCCTGTTCATCGGATGCCGTTTCAGCGACCAGTTGTCACGCAGCTTCGCACGGCAGATCATGAAGCGTTCCGGCGAACGGCACTGGATGCTGCTCACCGAGACGCCAACACGCAACGAACTGCGTTTTTTGCAGGAGCAGCATATCAGGGTGATCCCCATGACGCTGCAGGACTTTGCCAGCCAGCTGGTCAGGGCGCAATCCGAACCGGCGGCAGCCTGATGCCGCCCGAGTATGCGGCTTCGGCCGTTTTTTAACCATAGGGAGAATTCCGACATGTCCATGCTTACCATCCAGCCGTCCGGCCAGACCATCGACGTGCCAGCAGGCACGACCCTGCTGGCCGCCATTCTGCAGTCCGGCGTCAGTCTGGGGCATAAATGCGACGGCAAAGCCGAGTGCGGTTCCTGCCACCTGTATGTGCTGGAAGGGCGCAAGTCGCTATCGCGCACCCAGCGTGAGGAAAATAACAAGCTCGACACCATCGTCGGCGTCAGTTCAAAATCCCGCCTGGCCTGTCAGGCAAAAATCGGCGACGAGCCCGTCACCATCGAACTGCTCTCTTTCGTCTGACTGCGGCGCGCCCGCTGGCCCGTTGCGCCGCGTTGCTTGGCTTCCTCAGCGCAGCGCGGTACCATCCGGGGTTGATCGCCGGCACCTGCCGGAGTCGGACCGGGAGGACGTGTGGAACACCAGAACAGCGGATTGCGTGCAGCCGGCGACCCGGCACAGCCGGACGTGCCGCAGCGTGCGCTGCCCTGGTGGCGGGTCTCGCCACGCTCGTTCCTGCAACTGATTCTTATCGGATTTTCATTGGTGGCCATGCCGTTGATCGCGGTGCTGATCCACAGCGCAGTGGCGCTGGATCGCCTGGCCGCAGAAAGTCGCATTGCGGTGCGCCAGTCGGTAAGCATCGCGCATGCGAGCCGGGAACTCGCCGACGATGCGCTGAACATGGAACGTGCGGCGCGCCAGAGTGCGATTCTCGGTGACCCGGCCTTGCTGGAAGCCTATTACAACGCACATGCGCAGTTCGAACGGTCGCTGGCGGAACTGTCGCGCTTCGATCTCGATGCCGGGCAGCGCGCGCAGCTCGCCCAGTTGCAGTACGAAGAAGACCAGCTCTATCAGAGGGTGAAAGCCGCGCAGGGGACAGGCGCAGCGTTGCTGGCGCAGGGGGCCGGATTTTCATCGCTGCTCGATGCCGCGGACGCTTTTTCGGCCAATGCTTCGCGGCTCATCGAACAGCGCGTCGATGCATTGCAGGCCACCGCCAACCATGACCGGGAGGTGGTGTTCTGGCAGGTGCTGGCACTGGTGCCTGTGGTGCTGGCGCTGGCGGCCGCCTTTTCGCGCCAGATCGCGCGCCCGATCCGTCAGATCGATCTGGCCATCCACCGCATGGGGCAGGGCAAGCTCGCCAACCCGGTCACCGTGAGCGGCCCGCAGGACCTGCGCATGCTCGGTGCGCGTCTCGACTGGCTGCGTCGTCGCCTGCTCGGTCTCGAAGCGCAAAATACCGAATTCCTGCAACATGTGTCGCATGAACTGAAAACACCGCTGACAGCTATCCGTGAAGGCTCCGATCTGCTATCTTCGGGAGTGGCTGGCGCGTTGTCGCCGCAGCAGGCGCGGATTGCCGGTATCCTGTTCGATAATAGCCTGCGCCTGCAACGGCAGATCGAGGAATTGCTTCAGTACAGTGCCCTGCAAAACGAGAAATCCGCCCTGGTCAAGGTGAAAAGCCGGCTGGTGCCCCTGGTAGAGCAGGTGGTCGATGCCTGGCAACTGGCGATCATGAACCAGTCGCTGCATGTGGAACGGCGTGTGCCGGATGTGATCGTCGAGTGCGATGAACAGAAGTTTCGCACTATCGTGGACAATCTGTTGTCGAACGCGGTTCGCTTCTCGCCGCAACATTCCACGATCCTGATTCAGGGCGAGGTGAACGACGGCGTGCTGGAACTGGTGGTGGCTGACGAAGGGCCGGGCGTGGGCGAGGCCGACCGGCAGAAGGTGTTTGAGCCTTTCTATCAGGCCAAACGACCACCGCATGCCGCTGCGGGTGGAACCGGCCTTGGTCTGGCCATTGCACGCGAGTATGCGCTGGCCCATGGTGGTGATTTGCAACTGCTGCAACACGAAGGCAGCGGCGCGCGCTTTTGTCTGCGCATGCCGCTGAACGGAAATACACATGTTTGAATGTTTGCGACGCATCCTCCCGATCACCATGCTCGTCGGCCTCCTTTCCGGATGCGCGCATACGCCGTCTGTGCCGTCTGTGCCGTCTGTACCCCCGATGGCGCCGGTGGAATGTCCGCCGCCGCAGCCGGCGGCCTTGCAGCCGGCGATCGCCGCGCCGACGCCGCTGCAGGAACTGTTGCGCGAATCGGCGCAGTGGCGAACCTTGCCGGCGGCGGCGTTGCTGGATCGTTACGAGAAGGCCCGCGGGCAGGTGCAACAGTCCGCCACCGAGGAAAACCGCTTGCGCATGGCCTTGCTGTGGTTGTTGCCGAATACCACGTTTCATGATTCGGCATCGGCGTATGCCACGTTGCGCGACCTGTCGGCCGGGCGGGTAACGGGCGATGCCGAACTGGACGCCTTTGCCGCGGCCCTGCTGCTGGTGGCGGATGAGGGCCAGCATACGGCAGATGACCTGACGCAACGGCTGCACGAGCAGCAGAAACGCGCGGATGCCCTGCAGGAAAAGGTGGATGCGATTCGTAACATGGAGCGGGAGCTGATGCGCCGCATCAGCCCCTAGTTTTTCCGGGAAGCGTGACGAAATGGCCAAGCCGCTGATTTTTCTGGTCGATGACGATGCCGATCTGCTGGCATTGCTGGCAATGCGCCTGGAGGCGGCCGGCTACCAGACTGAATCGTTTCCGAGTGCCGAGGCTGCGCTCAACCGGCTGCAGCGCGTGCGCGCGCAACTGTTGATCACTGACATGCAGATGGGTGGTATGAGCGGTATGGAACTGTTCGAGCAGGTGAGTCGCACCATGCCGAGTGTGCCAGTCATCATGCTGACCGCGTTCGGCACCATTCCGGATGCGGTGGCCGCTGTGCAGCGCGGCATGGCGGGCTATCTGCCCAAGCCGTTCGACAGTCGGGTGCTGCTGGAACAGGTCGACAAGGCGCTACGCTGGTCGGCCGCCGATGCCGACAGTCGCTCCGAACCAGCCGCTGCCTGGCGTGCTTCGATCATTACCCAGAGCGCGAAAATGGAAGAAGTGATCGATAAAGCGCAGCGCGTGGCGACCGGCGATGCCAGCGTGCTGATCGCCGGTGATAGCGGCACTGGCAAGGAACTGCTTGCCCAGGCGATTCATTCTGCCAGTCCGCGTGCCACCAGGCCGTTCATCGCCGTCAACTGCGCTGCGATACCGGAGCCGCTGCTGGAGTCGGAACTGTTCGGGCACGTCAAGGGCGCCTTCAGCGGCGCAGTGCGTGACCATACCGGCCTGTTTCTTGCGGCCAATGGCGGCACGCTGTTTCTCGACGAGATCGGTGACATGCCGCTGCTGCTGCAGGCCAAGCTGTTGCGCGTGCTGCAGGAACGCCAGGTGCGGCCGGTCGGCGCGGCGCATACGCTGCCGGTGGATGTGCGGGTGATTTCGGCAACCCATCGTGATCTGCGTGCCGCCATCGCAGCGGGCCAATTCCGTGAAGACCTGTATTATCGCCTGCATGTAGTGGGCCTGACCATTCCGGCGCTGGCTGAACGGCGTGAGGACATTCCGTTGCTCGCCAACTATTTCCTGCGGCGCATGGCTGAAAAATATGCGCGTCCGGTGCAGGCGTTTTCGCCGCAGGCCATGGAACTGCTTGTCGGCGAGAACTGGCCGGGCAATGTGCGCCAACTGATGAACGTGGTCGAACAATGCGTGGCGCTGTCTTCCACCCCGCTGATTCCGCTGCAGCTGGTGCAGGATGCGATGCAGAAGGCCAGCACGCACATGATTTCGCTGGAAGAGGCGCGCTCCGGATTCGAGCGCGAGTATCTGGTCCGGGTGCTCAAGATTACTGCTGGTAACGTCAGCCAGGCAGCCAAACTGGCCGGACGCAACCGGACCGAATTCTACAAGCTGCTGCACCGCCACGCCATCGATCCCACTGCGTTCAAGGCATAATACTGTCGCCTGCAGGAGACAACGCTAACCCAATGAAATGCATCGATATTGCATTTTATGTCGATTATTTTGTCGTTATTTGGCGACAAAATA
>JAJXUP010000138.1 GCA_021782795.1 Pseudomonadota bacterium
GTTATAGAAACAATACCCGGATGTCCGCTTACCTGCACCTACAAGGGAATGTCAGCCCGCCTGTGTGCGTAACCCTGAAACAACCAGCAAGTCGGAGCATCTGTCAAGGCACTATTTGCGTGCCGCCGCACTCACCCGGTGCCGGGTGTCCCCAGCGGCCGTCAACGGAAAATAATGCAGCCCCCGTTCTGTCAGGATGGCATCGAGCGGTACATCCCAGGGTTCGTGCGGCAAGTCATGCGCCACATATTGCACCGAATAGGCAACCCCGATTCGCAGAGGTTTACGCCAGACGCGCAGCAAGTGCAAGTGAGCCAGGCTGGCATCATAAAACCCTCCGCCCATGCCCAGACGGTAGCCGTGGGCATCATACCCGACCAGCGGCAGAAACAGGATGTCGAGACCGCTCGCACGCACACGCTCCCCACCCTCGATTTCAGCGATGCCGAAACGGTTGCGCCGCCAGCGCGAATCGGAACGCACCCGGGCAAACCACATGCGGCGGTTGCCCGGTTCGCGTGCCAGCACCGGCAGGTAAACGTCTTTGCCCAATGCGAGCAGGCGCGCGATGAGCGCCCGGGTACCGAGCTCGGCACCATGCGCTGCGTACACGCCAAAGCGACGCGCGCGCCAGTGCAGCCCGGCGTTCACTGCGTGCCGGACGATACGCTGCTCGGCCAGACGTCGCGCCAGCCGGCTCAAGCCTTGGCGACGCGCACGCAATTGTCCGCGCAGCGTGTGCTTGCCGGAAGATAAAACAGGGACAGTGACGCCGGTCTCGGCTGTCATTCTGGAGTCCCCGCTGATGCCGTCGGGTTGCGAGTCTTGAACCGGGGGTTCAAGGGGTCGCAGCGGCGGGGCTTCAGGCACATCAGCAGCGTGACGCGCACAACGGCTCCCGGCATTTGCCGCAACCAGTCATTACATATTGGTTCAAAGAAATTGCAACCCGGACAAACACCGCAGGGAACATTGGCGATGTTGCACAATCAGGAAGCGGCGGCGTCGAACAGGCCGGTCTGTGACCGCAGCGCCTCATCAATCCGTGCTTCCATGGTTTCGATTCTACGCTGCGCAGCATCGATGTCAACCGGCAGACCCGCGGGTCGGTTCAGCATCTCGAACGCCATGTTGAGTGCCGCCATCACCGCGATGCGCTCGATGCCGATCACTTTGCCCTGCTCGCGGATCTCGCGCATCTTGATATCGAGATATTGCGCAGCCTGCAGCAGGGCCTCGGCCTCGGATTCCGGGCACGAAATACGGTATTCGCGCCCCATGATGTAAATGTCCAGCGCCTTCTGCTCGCGAGCCATCAATCGCCTCCGGGTAATTTGACCAGCAGGGATTCCAGCCGCAACGAAGCCAGCGCAGCCCGTTCCTTCAGCTGCTTGTTCTGGTCATTGGCGACGGCAATCTGCTGGCGCAAACGCTGGTTCTCCATGCGCAAGGCATCGCAGTGTTCCAGCAAGTTTCCCAGTTTGGTTTCCAACGCATCGAGCTGTGCATCCATATCCGTACTATAATTGCAAAAATTCAATCCCGTCAATGACTCATACCCATCTTTTAAGACAGAGCCGCAACTAACCATGGAATCCACATTTCCTCACATCGATCCGCTGGCCAATTTCGACATCGACAATCCGTTGCGTGAAGACGCGAAACGCTACAGCGCCCTCAACGCGCAGGGCAAAACCTGCACGCTCATCGACAATACGGGTTGCAGCCTGCCAGAAACGGAATGTCTCGACATTCTCAACGCGCTGATCGAAAATCAGCTGTTCGGTTTTCGTAGCCTGTCAGCGCAAGGCGGCAGCACGATCCAGCTCGACCGCCGTGAATCGAGTCATATCCAGGTCGGCGAAACGCTGTATCGTCTGGTCATCTACCGCCATGAGGCGCGCATCGAGCCATTCTGACCTGTCGGGCTGACCAATGGCCACCACGCTTCGTGCTATCATCGCACAATGACCCACTGGCTGGCACCGCCCATGAACAGAAACGCTCCCGAACCGATCCGCACGCCTGACGGCAGCGAACATGTGCTGCTGCATTCCTGTTGCGCGCCGTGCTCCGGCCCGGTCATGGCCGATATCCAGCGCACCGGCGTCTCGCTCACGATCCTGTTCTACAATCCCAATATCCACCCCGAAGATGAATACCGTTTGCGCAAGGAAGAGAACATCCGCTACGCCAGCAAGCTCGGGATTCCGTTCGTGGATCTGGATTACGACAAGGACAACTGGTTCGACCGGGTGCGCGGCCTGGAGTGGGAACCCGAACGGGGCATTCGCTGTACCGCCTGTTTCGACATGCGCTTCGAGCGCGCGGCGCTGTATGCCGCCGAACACGGCTTCACGGTGTTCACCAGCTCGCTGGGCATCTCCCGCTGGAAGGACATGAACCAGATCAACGATTGCGGCCACCGCGCCGCCGCACGCCACCCCAACCTGCGGTACTGGGACTACAACTGGCGCAAGCAGGGCGGCAGCCAGCGCATGATCGAAATCGCCAAATCCGAACAGTTCTACCAGCAGGAATATTGCGGCTGCGTCTACTCGCTGCGCGACAGCAACCGCCACCGGCTGGCGCAAAACCGTGAAAAAATCGTCCGTGGCATCAAATACTATGGGCGGGACAGCGAACCGGCAACGCGCGAACGCCCGGAATCAGGCGAATAAACCCGCGCAGCTCCGCAGCGCGGGACACACAGCCCCGGCATAAAAGCGCTGGATCTCGCCCCCGCAGGGAGACGGGCAGCCACCGCGCGCCTCCCCAACGACACGCCTGCGCCGTCAATCCCTGCCCAGCATCGCCCGAATCTGCGCCAGACGCTGGTTGCCTGTTTCTCGCGCCTGACGGGCGTCGGCCACGGGCTGATCGGCACGCTGCAGTGTTTGCGCATCGATCTCGGCAACGAACCGCGACGGTTCGCACCCCTGCCAGTCGCCGCCACGTTTCCGGCGCTGACAGTAACTCAACGTCAGTGAGCGCTGCGCCCGCGTAATGGCAACGTACATCAGGCGGCGTTCTTCCTCCAGCATGCCGGCCTCGACCGCCTCACGGTGTGGCAGAATGTCCTCCTCGACCCCGATCAGAAACACGTGAGCGAATTCAAGCCCCTTGGCGGCATGAATGGTCGACAGGCGCACCGCGTCAGCCCCCTCGTCGTCGCGCCCGTCGAGCAGGTTGATCAACGCCACGGTCTGCGTCAATTCATTGAGGTGCTTTTCATCCATCTCGCCTTTGCGCGTGATCCAGGCCACGAATTCCTGCACCTGATTCCAGCGGTTCTGTGCCGCCCGGCCTTCTTCGTGATCGAACAGCCAGTTTTCGTAACCGATGTCGCGCAAAAGTTCCTGCAGCAGTTCGCCAGGCGGGGTGCGCAGCACACGTGCTTCAAGGCGCTGAATGTACTGACAGAACGTCAATAACGGTTCGAGCTGCACCGTCGGTGTCGATGCCTGGAAGCCGGCCTCGAAGGCGGCAGCGAACAGGCTCAGACCGCGCGTCCCGGCATATTCGCCCAGCTTTTCCAGCGTGGCCGTGCCGATACCGCGCCGGGGCGTGGTAATGGCGCGAATGAACGCCGGATCATCGTCGGCGTTGGCTATCAGGCGCATATAAGCGAGCACATCCTTGATCTCGGCCCGGTCGAAAAACGATTGCCCACCCGACATTTCATAAGCGATCTTTTCCTCGCGCAACACCTGCTCCAGCACGCGCGCCTGGTGGTTGCCGCGGTACAGGATCGCATAGTCGCCATAATGGGTGCGGTGGGAAAACTTGTGCGCCAGCAGGCGCATCACCACCATCTTCGCTTCTTCGGCGTCGTCTTTCGCCACCAGCACCTGCACCGGATCGCCCAGCCCGTGCTCACTCCACAGCTGCTTGTCGTACATGCGCACATTGTTGGCGATGACGCTGTTGGCCGCCTGCAGGATGCGCAACGAGGAACGATAGTTCTGCGTCAGCTGGATGACCTTGAGGCGCGGAAAATCCTCATGCAGACGACGCAGGTTGTCAGCATCTGCGCCGCGCCAACCATAAATGGCCTGGTCATCATCGCCCACAGCAGTGAATGCGCCCGACACACCGCACAACAGTCGGACCAGCGCATACTGACAGGCATTGGTGTCCTGATACTCATCCATCAACACATAGCGGAACGTCTTGCGCCAACGTTCGAGCATCTCGGGCCAGGCGGAAAACCATTCGACCGGCAAACGGATCAGGTCATCGAAATCAAATGCCTGATAGGCGCGCAGGCTGTCCTGGTATGCCTGGTACAGCCGGGCATCGTGGGCATCGGTTTCATCTTCGGCGGCGGCAAGCGCTGCCGAAGGCCCGAGCATGGCGTTTTTCCACTGGCTGATGCGCCCCTGCACCCGGCGCAGCGACTGCCGGTCGGTATGCTGCATCAACCCGGCCAGCACCTGCAGCGCATCGGCCGAATCGAGCACCGAGAACCCGGGCTTGTAACCGGCAACTGCGGCTTCACGCCGCAAGATCTGCAACCCAAGCGAGTGGAAGGTGCTCAGGGTCAACCCGCCCAGCGGCCGGCCCGGCAACAGTTTCGCCATGCGACTGCGCATTTCCTGCGCCGCCTTGTTGGTGAAGGTAATGGCGGCGATGTGCTGCGGAGCATAGCCGCAGGCATCGATCAGCCAGGCAATCTTGCGCGTAATGACGCGTGTCTTGCCCGAACCGGCGCCGGCGAGTACCAGCAGCGGCCCGTCCAGGTAACGCACCGCTTCGTTCTGTGCGGCATTGAGCAGATCAGACACAGGAATTCGCCATACGACAAAAAGACAGGGAACAGGCACCGCTGCGGCCACAACCGTCTTGCGCTTGCCCGAGCCGGGGTTCGCACGAATGCAACACGCCCGAAATACAATTGCGACGATTGCATCAATCGCCCGGCATTCTACCGTAAAATGACACTGTCCCGGCAGACGGACCGGATTCGCGGCCGCTGCACCCTCACACTGGAACCCGGCAACATGTATCCGCTTCCTGCTTGCCTTCCAACGGAAGGCCCCAGCCCATGAGCCATTATGCAATCGGCGATCTGCAAGGCTGTTATGCCGCGCTGCAA
>JAJXUP010000139.1 GCA_021782795.1 Pseudomonadota bacterium
AAACCTTGCCGACGTCCTCGACCAATGCGTCGACCGGCAATACCTCGACCACCGCTCAGAATCAGGGCATCAATGAACTGAAGGAGGTCGTGGTAACCGGTACGCGAATTTACATCCCAGGCCTCCATTCGATCAGCCCCGTCACCTCCATTAATGCCAACGCGATTGCCTCGACCGGTCTGACCACGATTGAGGACGTGCTCAACCAGTTGCCGCAGGTGACCGCGGATCAGGGCGCGATGCTCTCCAACGGCGCCACGGGCACGGCCACGGTCAATCTGCGCGACCTCGGTGCAAATCGCACCTTGGTGCTGGTCAACGGGCGGCGTCTGATGCCGGGCACTGCAGGTGGCAGCGCGGCCGACATCAATATGATCCCGGCAGCACTGGTTCAGCGCGTGGACGTGCTGACTGGCGGCGCCTCGGCGGTATACGGCGCTGACGCGGTGGCCGGCGTTGTCAACTTCGTCATGAAGGACAACTTCCAGGGCTTTGAGATCGATGCCAACGCCTCGGCGTACCAGCACAGCCAGCATCAGGGCTACTACGGCACGTTTGCGCCGGCCGCTGGCTACGGTTCAGCGCCAAGCTCCACGTGGGACGGCGGCGAGAAGGACCTCACCTTCATCATGGGCAGCAACTTTGCCGGCGGCAAAGGCAATGCCACGGTGTACTTGAGCTACCGCAAGTCACAGCCCGTGCTGCAGGCTTCACGCGACTTCAGCCGATGCACCCTTTCCACGAACGGCAAGGGCGTGGTGTCGTGCAGCGGTTCGAGCACGACTCCGACCGGCGGCTATTTCTTCAGCAACCCGCCGGGCATGAACGGCTACGACTTCGCTGCGTATACCGGCAAGCAACAGGTGGATCAGGCCACCGGGCAATTCGTCCCCTTCACGTCGCTGTACAACTACGGCGCCTCCAACTACTACATCCGACCTGACGAGCGGTGGAATGGCGGTTACTTCGCCCATTACAACGTCGACGACAATCATCAGGTATACAGCGAATTCATGATGATGACGGATCACACCCACGCACAGATCGCGCCGAGCGGCGCGTTTCTCGCGTCCGGGCTGGGGGTCAATCCCGTCACGGGTATTCCGGATGGTGGCTGGGCGATCAACTGCAACAATCCGCTGCTCTCGCCGCAGGAACAGCAGACGATGTGTCAGGGTGCGACCGCGGGGGAGGCCTCTATCTTCTTTGGCCGCCGCAACGTCGAGGGCGGCTACCGCTCCGACGACCTGGCGCACACGGCGTTTCGCATGGTGATCGGCAGCAAGGGAAATATCACCGACAATCTCACCTACAACGCGTACATCCAGGAAGGACTCACGCTGAGTCAGGAGAACTATCAGAACGATGTCTCCAAGACGAAGCTGAACTACGCGATGAACGATGTCATGCAGAACGGCCAGGTGATCTGCGCGGCAAACGCCAATGGTGCTAATGGTGCGCCGGGCTGCGTGCCGTACGACATCTGGGGTCTCGGCAGCACGCAGATCAGCCCGCAGACGTTGATTAATCAGGGCGTGATCACCGCCGCCGGCCTGCCCTCGCAGGCTTCAGTGAACTACATCACCACTCCGGGCCTGCACGAGGCACGCAGCGAGGAGCGTATCTACCACGCTGACTTCACCTGGGACGGCACCTCGGCCGGTTGGAAGCTCCCGAGCGCCAACGAGGGTCTGGTGGCGAACTTCGGTGCTGAGTACCGCGAGGAGTTCACCTCGTTCCGTCCGGATATCGAGTTCATTACGGGGGATCTCGCTGGTCAGGGCGGGAAGACTCTGCCTCTGAAAGGTGCGTACAGCGTCAAGGAAGCGTTTGTCGAAGCGCGCCTGCCGCTGGTACAGGACAAGCCGTTCGCCAAGGAAATCTCCATCAACCCGGGCTACCGCTACTCCAAGTACGATCTCGGCTTCAGCACCAGCACGTACAAGCTCATGGCCGACTGGTCGCCGAATTCCGACATCCGTTTCCGCGGCGGCTACAACCGTGCGGTTCGTGCACCGAGCATCAGCGAGCTGTACAGCACCCGGACCGTCGGTCTGGATGGCAGCGAGGATCCGTGCGCGACGACAGGATTCGGTTCACCGCCGAGCTATCTGACTGGGTCGGCGCTGGCGCAGCGCAAGTCGCAGTGCTTGTCACACGGCGTCACGGCAGCGCAGTTCGGCGCCGTCGGTATGCCGGGCAATCCGGCCGGTCAGTACAATGGCTTCATCGGCGGCAATCCGAATCTAAAGCCCGAAACGGCTGACACCTACACCGTCGGCGCGGTCTTTACACCGACCTTCCTGCCGAACTTCAGTGCGACGTTGGACTACTACGACATCAGGATCGATCACGTCATCGGTAGCTATGGCGCGAACCTGATTGTCAATCAGTGCATCATCGACAACAGTCCGTTCTTCTGCAACCTCGTGCACCGTGACACGTCCGGGTCGATCTGGCTGTCCCAGTCGGGATACGTCATCGACACGCTGAACAACCTGGGCTACCTGGAGGAGCGCGGAATCGATGTGGCTTCGCAGTACCGCCAGAGCTTGGGCCGTTGGGGAGCGCTCGATCTAAGCTTCAACGGCACGTTCGTCGGATCGTTCCTCACGGAGCCGTATCCGGCGGCTGCGGGACGTCCGGCGTCCGGGGTATACAATTGCGCGGGCTACTACGGTGCAACCTGCGGAAATCCGCTGCCGAAGTGGCGTCACACTTTGACTGCAACGTGGGAAACCCCGGTCCGCAGTCTGGATGTGACCGCTCGCTGGCGGCATTTCGGAAACACCGAGATCGACACAGCCAATCCTTCGCCGCTGTTGAAGGGTAACTTCCAGAAGTCCTATCAGTGGACTGGTACGCGGGACTACCTGGATCTGAGCGCCAACTACATGGTGTTCCGCGGTGTCGAGATGCTGGTGGGTGTCGACAACGTGCTCGACAAGGACCCGCCGGTGCTGCCAACGACCGCGCTTGGTGCGGGTGCCTTCAATGGCAACACCTACCCGCAGGTGTACGACACGTTGGGTCGGTACATGTTCGTTAACATCAAGGCCGACTTCTAAAAAAGTAGCGCAAGCAAAATAATCAGCTGATCCCACTGCGCCTCCCTGTGGTAATTCCACAGGGAGGCGTTTTTATGTCCGCGCGACACGAGAGCACGAATGTCGATGTGCGTCCCCGTCGCGTGCTGGTTACATTGAGCGCAGTGAAGCGCGACCGCTATCTGGTCATCTGACCGACCCATCCCCAACACGAGGATCGTATCGAGGCGCACATCTTCATCGCTTTACTTGCCCAATGCCTGCACATCACCATCGGCCATTGCCGAAAGCACTTCCCTCAGGGGCTGACCACGTGCACCGTCTTGGAGAGGCTCTCCGCGATGCAGAAGGCAAAGCTGCGAATCCCGGCCGGCGGCGGTCGGGCACGCGTCGTTAATGGCCACACACGGCTCGAACCGGATCTGAGACTGCTGCTCAAGCGCCTGAAGCTCACCCTGCCGGTCCAACCGTCCCCCGAATTCACCGCCCCCTGATCGCCGCCGCGATCCGCGTGCAGTGCGGACTTGAGGAGGAAACTCCTTGAGAAATCAGGATCGTAGCCTTGCGCGAATCCGCGAGATCGCGGTAGGTTGTCTGTCGCCCGATCCATCTGGGGCTGCTGCGCGGTACGGCAATAGGGTAACCGCTGCGTGCATTTCCTCTCGGCGTTGCATGGGGCTCCACGATTGAAGGCGCCGTTCACCGTTGATTTCGCTTTTGGGGTTTAGACCTCGGTCTCGGGTGAGCTGGTCGAGCTCGATCGCGTGGACATTCGATCGCAGTTTGCCGGGTACGCGTGAGGCCACTGGCCCGCATCGGGTGCGGATTGCCCGCCATCACGCTGGCTTCAGAACTGTCAGCGTCATATCCTGTGACCCATGCCCGCTGACGACCAAAGACCCAACCAGATTGATGTCCTACGGGAGACTCTGGCGCAGGTGCGCGCCCTACGGCTCTCCGGTGACCATGAAGGTGCGCTCCAGCGGGTCGATGAGCTGGAAGGGCAGCATCCGCTGTCTGGACTGCTCTGGCAGGAACGCGCGCTGTGCCTGTGGGCACGCAACGATCGGGCAGCCGCCGAGGCGGCGTTTCGTCGCGCCGTAGAACTCAATGACGCACTCCCGGAATCATGGAGAGCGCTGATTAGGATTGCCCGGGCGGCGGGCCGGCGCGCGGAATTCGAGCGTGCCACGGCGGCGCTTGCCAAGGTCGAGGGTCTGCCGACACCCTTGTTCGAGGCCTCGACTCGTCTCAGCGAAGGAGACCTCGACGGGGCCGAGGACATGATCCGCGGTTATCTGACCCAGCACGGTCCACATCTCGAGGGACTGCGACTGCTCGCACAGGTGCGCGCGGACCGGAAGGACTACGACGATGCCGAACTCCTGCTGGAGGCGGTATTGGACAGTGATCCTGACTATCACGCTGCGCGCTACGAACTTGGTATGGTGTTTATACAGCGCAGACGTTTTTATCCGGCGCTGCTGCAGGCGCAGCGGCTGCTGGCGCTGCATCCGGGCGATCGCAGGATCCGCAAGCTTTACGCCAGCGCCTGCGACGGACTGGGCCGGCACGGTGAAGCGGAGCGCGTGTATCGGGAGCTGCTGGCGGAGACACCCGACGATGTCGAAGCCGAGTTCGCCGTCGCATTCGGGCTGCGCAACCAAGGCAAGGCCGAAGAGGCCATCGTCGGTTTCCGCGACCTGATGCGACGCAGAGGCTGCATCGGTTCCGCCTATGCGGCTCTGGCCGACATGAAGACCTATCGTTTCAGCGACCAGGACATCCAGGCGATGCAGCGCATTGAGGCGGATGCCGCGCTGAACTCGCAGCATGTGTCGGCTTGCTTCGCATTGGGAAAGGCGTTCGAGGACCGAAAACAATACGAGCAGTCATTTCAATATTATGCGCGCGGCAATGCACTCAGGCGCATTGAGTCGACCTACAACGCGAGGGCTCGAGAACGATTGGTCGAAGTGCGCGAGACGCTGTTTACGCCACAGTTTTTTGCGGCCCGCCGTGGCATGGGTTGCCC
>JAJXUP010000140.1 GCA_021782795.1 Pseudomonadota bacterium
CAAATCCGCAAACCGTTCCGCGACCGGTGTGACCGCAGATGTGCCGCACAGCATGGAAGCATTCCTGCGTCAGCAGCAGCGGCAGGACCTGCTGCGTTTCATCACCTGCGGCAGCGTCGACGATGGCAAGAGCAGCCTGATCGGCCGGCTGCTGTGGGAATCGCACCAGCTGTTCGACGACCAGCTCGCAGCACTGCAGGCTGAATCGAAACGCCATGGCACGCAAGGTGACAACATCGATTTTGCATTGCTGGTGGACGGGCTGACCGCCGAGCGCGAGCAGGGGATTACCATTGACGTGGCATATCGATTCTTTGCCGTGGCCACGCGCAAATTCATCGTGGCTGATACGCCAGGCCACGAACAGTATACGCGCAACATGATTACCGGCGCCTCGAATGCCGACCTTGCGGTGTTGCTGGTCGATGCCCGTCAGGGCACGCTGGTGCAGACACGGCGGCATGCCTACCTGGTGTCGCTGGTCGGCATTCGCCACGTGGTGTTGGCCGTCAACAAGATGGATCTGGTCGGATTCGATGCCGGCGTGTTTCATCGCATTGCCGACGATTTTCGTGCCTTTGCCGCGCCACTCGGTTTCGAAAGCATCACCCCGATACCGCTCAGTGCGCTCAAGGGGGACAACATTACCAGCCGTTCCGCGCACACGCCGTGGTATTCCGGGCCGACGCTGATGGGTTACCTCGAGTCGGTGCGCATCGAGCCACCGCGCAGTGACCGCTTCGTATTTCCCGTGCAGTGGGTCAACCGGCCCGATTCTTCGTTTCGCGGGTTTGCCGGTACCGTGGCAGAGGGAGGCATCGCCATCGGCGATGAAATCCGTGTGACCGCATCGGGCCAGACCGCCCGCGTGGCTGATCTGGTGACCATGGATGGCTCGCTGGTCTCGGTCGAAGCGGGGCAGGCAGTCACGCTGACGCTCGACCACGAAATCGATGCCTCGCGTGGCGACGTGCTATCGCTGGCGAGCGCGCCGCTCGAATCCACAGACCAGTTTGAAGCGATCGTGGTGTGGATGAACGAGGACACAGGGTTGACCGGGCGCAATTATGACATCAAGCTGGGCACGCAGTGGGCCTCGGCGTCGATCACCACCATCAAGCACCGCATTGATGTCAACACGCTGGCGCACGAGGCCAGCCGCACGCTCGAACTCAACGATATCAGCGTATGCAATCTGGCGCTCAGTCGTCCACTGGTATTCGACAATTATCGCCGCTCGCGCACACTGGGCAGTTTCATTCTGGTTGACCGCTTCACGCACGCCACCGTGGCTGCAGGCATGATCCAGCATAACCTGCGCCGGGCGCAGAACGTACACCGTCAGGCACTGTCCATCACGCGCCTGGAACGGGAAAAGCTCAACGGCCATCCAGGGCGTGTGATCTGGTTTACCGGGCTGTCCGGTTCCGGCAAGTCCACGCTGGCCAATGCGCTGGAGGTGTCGCTGCATGCCCAGGGGTATCGCACCTACATTCTCGATGGCGACAATATTCGCCAGGGGCTCAACAAGGATCTCGGCTTCACCGAAGCCGACCGCGTGGAGAACATCCGCCGCGTAGCCGAAGTGGCGCGATTGATGATGGATGCCGGCCTGATCGTGATGACGGCCTTCATTTCCCCGTTCCGGCGCGAGCGCGAGATGGCGCGTGATCTGATCGGCGCGGAGCATTTCCTCGAAGTTTATGTCGACACGCCGCTGGAAATCTGCGAGCAACGCGACGTGAAGGGGTTGTACAAGAAGGCGCGGACTGGGCAGATTCCCAACATGACCGGCATCAACAGTCCATACGAGGCACCCGAGCAGCCGGCCCTGACGCTGCACAGCAGTGAAACGGCGATTCCGGTGATGGTGCAGGCGCTCGAAGGGCTGCTGCGGCATGAAGCGCATTGAATTGCGTGCAGGCGGAATGATCGGGGCGATATGACGAGCTTCAAAAGGCGGGTGATCAGTGCCGGCATGTGGACGATGGGCGGCTATGTCGTTGCCCAATTCCTGCGGCTGGCGAGCAATCTGATCCTTACCCGTCTTCTCGTGCCATCCATGTTCGGCGTCATGTCCATTGTGACTATGGTGATGGTGGGTATGGTGCTGTTCACCGATCTCGGGTTGCGCGAGAACGTGATTCAGAGCCCGCGTGGCAATGATCCTGCTTTTTTGGATACGGTGTGGACGATCCAGATTCTGCGCGGAATCCTGTTGTGGTTTGTTTCCGTGTTGATCGGGGGGGCGTTGTACTTTGCCGACAGGATGGGCTGGGTTCCCGCGCACACGGCCTATGCCGATCCGGTCTTGCCATGGGTGATACCTGTTGCGACCTTGAGCCTGATTTTTTCAGCGTTCGAGCCAACCTGGACCTCGACCGCCAGTCGCCGGCTTGAACAATCGAAACTGACGTTGATCGAGCTGGCGAGCCAGCTGGGTGGTATTCTGGTCACGCTGGCGCTGGTTGCGGTAGAGCGATCCATCTGGGCTCTGGTGGTCGGCAGCTTGATACCCGCCGTCATCCGCAACATCATTGTGTATCGCATCATCCCGGGTGCACCCAATCGCTGGCATCTGGAACCTGCCGCAGTACATGAAGTGCTACAGTTTGGGAAATGGGTGTTCCTGGCATCAGTGGTCGGCTTTTTGTTCATGAATGGCGATCGTTTGATGCTGGGAGGAATGGTCAGCGCCCACGAGCTTGGAGTTTACATGGTGGCCTATTTGCTGGTGTATTCGGTGAACCAGGCCTTCGGAAGGCTGGCCAGCAGTGTCGTGTTTCCCGCGATCAGCGAGGTGCATCGCAATCGCCCCGAGCATTTCGGTCGGACGTATTACCGTTTTCGGTTGTTCTTCGATTTTGGCCTGTTGTTCATGGCGGGATTCCTGTTCAATGCCGGTGAATGGCTGGTGCATTTTCTCTATGACGAGCGGTACGCCGGCGCAGGATATATGTTGGAGATCTTGTCGCTGGAGTTGGTGGCTCTGCGCTACAATCTGGCGGATCAGGGATTTATTGCCAAGGGTGAGACCAAGCTTGTTTCCAACCTGATTATCGTGCGTACCTTAGTATTATTTGTCGCATTGCCACTTGGCGCGCGCAGTTTTGGAATGGTGGGCGCAATGTGGGCGATTGTGGCCAGCTATTTTGCCAGTGTGCCATTCTCGTTATATTACAAGTACAAACTGAAATTTCTGCATCCTGGCAAAGAGTTATATGTACTGCCCATGTTTTTACTGGGTGGTGGATTGGGCTGGCTGTTGAGCCAGGTGACGCTAAGCTGGCGCCACTGACCGCGAGGTGGAGCAGATCATGACTGGCAAGCCACAATCAACGGGCGCAGCAAAACCGGCCATTTCTGCGCAGACACCCGACTGGTCGCGTGAGCGCAAACCGCGTTTTGCCTGGATGCCCGGACGCGCGCTGCTGGCCAGTCTGCGTGCCTATCAGGCACATGCGGCCTCGCGCAATCCGCTGCGGCGGCTTGTGCTCAAGCGGGTGGCGGTGCTGCGGCACCGTTTCTGGAGCGTGGTCTGCGGAGCGGACATTCCGCTCAACTGTTGCATCGGAGGCGGGCTGCTGATCCCGCATCCCAATGGCATCGTCATTCATCCGCAGGCAAGCATCGGGCCCAACTGCCTGATCCTGCAGCAGGTGACCATCGGTCTGCGTGATGGCGATGTTCCGCCGGTGATCGGCGGGCATGTGGACATCGGAGCCGGCGCAAAGATACTCGGCGGGGTGTGCATCGGCGATCACGCGCGCATTGGCGCCAACGCCGTGGTGTTGCGTGATGTGCCGGCGGGCAAGACTGCCGCAGGTGTGCCGGCGCGCATTCTGGGGGACTGAGCATGCGTATCGCCTATTTTGTCAATCAGTACCCGAAAGTGAGCCACAGTTTCATCCGCCGCGAGATCCTCGCGCTGGAGGCGGCCGGCAATGCGGTGCAACGCTTTGCCTTGCGCGGCTGGGACGGTGAGCTGGCGGATGAAGAGGATCTGCGCGAGCGCGAAAAAACCCGTTACATCCTGCAGTATGGTCTGGTCGGGCTGCTGCTGCCGGTGCTGCAACAGGCCGTATTGCATCCGTTGCGTCTGCTGGCTGGTGTACAGCTGGCCTGGCGCATGTCGAAACGTGCTGATCGGTCTCTGCCCTATCACCTGGTGTACCTGGCTGAAGCCTGTCGGCTGCTGCACTGGCTGCAGGCTACCGCCTCGCGCCACGTGCATGCGCATTTCGGCTCGAATTCTGCCGAAGTGGTGATGCTGGCGCACGCGATGGGGGGACCAACCTACAGTTTCACCGTACATGGGCCAGAGGAATTCGACAAGCCGCAAGCCATCGGTCTGACAGAAAAGATTCGCCGGGCCGCATTCGTGGTCGCCATCAGTTCGTTCGGACGCAGCCAGCTCTATCGTTGGGTCGACCATTTCCAGTGGCCAAAAATACATGTGGTGCACTGCGGGCTTGAAGAAGGGTTCTATCAGGTGCCAGCGGTGGCCTTGCCCGACAAGCCGCGCCTGGTGTGCGTGGGCCGGTTGTGCGAGCAGAAGGGCCAGTTGCTGCTGCTCGAAGCTGCGCGCCGGTTGGCACTCGACGGCGAGGAGTTTGAACTTGTGCTGGCCGGTGATGGCGAGATGCGCGCAGAAATCGAACACCGCATTACCGAATATGGCCTGGACAACCGGGTACGCATCACAGGCTGGATCAGCAGCGCACAGGTGCGTGACGAGATTCTGCGCGCACGCGGCATGGTGCTGCCGAGTTTCGCCGAAGGACTGCCGGTGGTCATCATGGAGGCGCTTGCGTTGCGCCGGCCAGTGATCAGCACGTTTGTCGCCGGCATTCCGGAACTGGTGCTGCCGGGGGAGAACGGCTGGCTGGTGCCTGCCGGCGATGTCGAAGCGCTTGCTGCGGCCATGCGCGAACTGTTGCGGGCGCCGGTCGGGCAGCTGAGCGCCATGGGAGAGCTCGGTCGCGCGCGCGCGTTGGAACGCCACGATATCGCCACCGAAGCCGCCACGCTCGCGGCGCTGTTT
>JAJXUP010000141.1 GCA_021782795.1 Pseudomonadota bacterium
AGGCAGGCTCCGCGACGGATCGATGAAATGTGGTAACCAACCCACGGATATGAGCATGATTCATCGTCGTAGCCAGACTTCGCATCCCAGGGTCGATCAGGATTTATTGACTTTTGCGACCATATGAACAGGCCGTTGAAAAAGTACTGCGGCACCCGTCTGCGGCGTTGCTGCGATACTCACTCCCACGCCTATCGATTTGATATGTCTCGTCGTTGCGTTTCTCGCGCCTTGCATCCGGGCGTCCTCGCTACCTTTTTCAACGGCCTGGTAACGGCAAAAATCGTATCTGTTGAGCGTTGAGTGGCAAACGGTGCCGGAATGACATCTGCTGCTATACACCCGCTTCGCGGGCCTGCAGGTCGGCGTGATAGCTGCTGCGCACCATCGGTCCGCATGCAGCGTGGCTAAAGCCCATGTCACGTGCAATTTCAGCCAGACGGTCGAACTGTTCCGGCGTGACGAAACGTTCGAGCGGCAGATGGTGGCTGGAGGGCTGCAGGTACTGGCCGACGGTCAGCATATCGACCTGGTGATTGCGCATTTCGCGCAGCACGTCGAGGATTTCGTCATCGGTTTCGCCCAGACCGACCATGATGCCCGACTTGGTCGACACCTGCGGATGCCGGCGCTTGAATTCGGCCAGCAGGCGCAGTGAGTGGCCGAAGTCTGCGCCGGGTCGCGCCGCGCGGTACAGGCGGGGGACGGTTTCCAGATTGTGGTTGAATACTTCCGGCAGGGCACTGTCGAGAATATCGAGAGCGGTGTCCATGCGTCCGCGAAAATCGGGCACCAGGATTTCGATCTGTGTTTCCGGCGAACGTTCACGCACGGCGCGGATACAGTCAGCGAAATGCTGTGCACCGCCATCGCGCAGGTCGTCGCGGTCAACGCTGGTGATGACCACGTAGCGCAGCTGCATTGCGGCAATGGTGGTGGCGAGGTTGTCCGGTTCGCTGGCGTCCGGTGGCAGTGGCGTACCGTGACCGACATCGCAGAACGGGCAGCGGCGCGTGCACAGGTCGCCCAGGATCATGAAGGTGGCCGTGCCGTGACTGAAGCATTCGCCCAGGTTGGGGCACGAAGCTTCTTCGCATACCGTGTGCAGGCTGTGGTCGCGCAAGACCTGTTTCAGTGCGCCGACGCGCGCTGAATTGGATGCCTTGGCGCGGATCCAGGCCGGCAGGCGCAGCCGTGGTTTGGGTACGATCGGGATGGGAATGCGCGCGGTCTTGGCCGCGCCCTTGTGCAGGGTGTTGTCAGCCACAGGAGTCCTGTCTTTCGGGTTGGGCGACGATATGCCGGGTGAGGTGGCCCAACAGGCGTTGGGCTACATGCTCCATTGTAACATCGTCGACCAGATCTCGCAGTTGAGTCACGCGCAGGCGGCGGTAACCGCAGGGATGGATTGCATTGAACGGTGTCAGGTCCATGTCGGTGTTGAGCGCGAGTCCATGGTAGCTGCACCCGTGACGCACGCGCAGGCCGAGCGAAGCAATTTTGGCGCCGTCGGCATAGACGCCTGGCGCATGTTCGCGTCGCTGAGCCGTGATGCCATATTCGCCGAGCAGATCGATGATGGTCTGCTCCATGCGCCAGACCAGTTCGCGCACGCCGTAACCACGACGACGCAGATCGATGAGCAGGTAGACCACCCACTGTCCGGGGCCGTGATATGTGATCTGGCCCCCGCGATCGGTGTGGATCAGCGGAATGGCATTGGGCTGATGCATGTGTTCGGTCAGGCCTGCCTGGCCCAGCGTGTAGATCGGGGGATGCTGTAGCAGCCAGAGTTCGTCGGGCGTGTCAGCGGATCGTTGCGCCGTGAAGTCCTGCATCGCCTGCCAGGTGGCGGTGTATTCGACCAGTCCGGGCATATGGATGATCGATGGTGCTTCGTGTTCCATTCAGAGTACCAGTTTGACCAGCGGATGTGCGCTCAGCTCGCGGTAGAGATTGTCGAGCTGTTCGCGCGAGGTGGCGTTCACGGTGCAGGTCAGGCTCAGGTATCTGCCTTCACGGCTGGGCCGGCATTCCACGGTTGTGATGTCGAAATCCGGCGCATGTCGCAGCACAGCTTCCACGATGGCGGCGTGAAACTGCTCGACGTGCAGTCCCATCACCTTGATCGGGAAGTGGCATGGGTATTCGATCAGACTGTCATCCGGCATGTGTGGCTCACTTGAACTTGAGCATCAGCGAATCCCACGCACGGCCGAACACGCTCGCCACGGGAACATTGTCGAGCGATTGCAGCGGGTAGCTGGCCAGTGTCTGGTTGTCAAGGCTCACCGTGATCGTGCCAATGGTCTGGCCGACGTACAGCGGTGCAATTAACGGCTGGCGGGTGGTCAGGCTGATCTTGACGTCTTTGGCGCGGCCATGCGGTACGCTCAGGTCGATGTTGCCCAGCGATCCCGCCCGTACGTGCGCACGCTTTCCCTTCCACACCTGCAGACTGGCCAGCGCCGTGTTGGCGCGCACCAGACGGATGCCGTCAAATGCCTGAAATCCGTAATTGAGCAGGCGCTGGCTTTCAGATGCGCGTAATGCATCGCTCGGCGTGCCGAGCACGATGGACAGCAGCCGCCGTCCACCGCGGTGGGCGCTGGCGATGAGGCAATATCCTGCCGATTCGGTGTGACCGGTTTTCATGCCATCCACACTGGGATCGGTCCACAGCAACCGGTTGCGATTGGACTGGTCGATGTGGTTGTAGCGGAAGTCGCGCAGCGCGAACAGTGGCAGGTATTGCGGAAATTCGCGCTCGATTGCACTCGCCACGCGCGAAAGATCGCGTGCGGTGGTGTAGTGTTGCGGATCGGGCAGTCCGGTGGCCGTGACAAAGTGGGTGTGGGTCATGCCCAGTTGCTGTGCCGCCTGGTTCATCATGCTGACGAACCCGGCTTCACTGCCCCCCAGGCGTTCGGCCAGTGCCACAGTGGCATCATTGCCTGACTGTACGATCATGCCATGCAGCAGGTTGTCGATGGTGACGGGTTTTCCCGGTTCGATGAACATGCGCGAACCTTCGGTTTTCCACGCATGCGTCGAAGGCAGGACGGTGTCGTTGGGATGGATCACCCCCTGCCTGAGCGCGCCAAACACCAGGTAGGCCGTCATCAGCTTGGTCAGTGAGGCCGGTTCCACGCGGCGGTCGGCATCGTGTTCGGCGAGCGTCTGCCCGCTGGACAGATCGATCAGAAGCCAGGCTGTGGCATCGAGTTCGGGCGGTGGTGTGGCAGGAAGTTCAAACGCGGATGCGCTGGACGCAAGCAGCAGAACACACAGAACTGGCAAAAAACAGGACAGGAATCGTTTCATGGTGATTGGTACGCAGGAATTTGGAATCGGAAACGTTGTCATCGAATGACCAGCCGAACCGGCTTAAGGTTCATTCTGGTCTGAATTTCTTCGGCAGCCTGCTGTGCGCTGTCCTCGTCCTGGTAGGGCCCAAGTGCTACCCGGTAATGGTGCGCCTGGTTGAGAATCACCAGCGCGGCGCTGCCGCGATCGAGCTGGGTGGTGGCTTCGGCAAGCAGGCGCTCGGCATTGTCGTGATTGTCGAAGCTGCCCAGTTGCAGAAAGATGCCGCGGGTATGGTCGCCGACATCTCGCCCTGCACTGATTTCGGTCGGGGTGATCGCGGTGACTTCCACCATGCCGCTGCCGCCCTGTACCAGCCCGAGCTTGTGGGCCGCGGTGTATGACAGGTCGATGATGCGGTCGCTGTGAAACGGACCACGATCGTTGATGCGCACGATCACACTCCTGCCGTTGGCCAGCGAGGTGACGCGCGCATAACTGGGAATCGGCAGGGTGGGGTGGGCTGCCGTCATGGCGTACATGTTGTAGGTTTCACCGGAAGATGTCGATTTTCCGTCGAAGCGGCGCCCATACCAGGAGGCCAGGCCGGTTTCATGGAATGGTTCCGGTTCGGTCAGAGGGGTATAGGTTTTCCCCAGGGCGACATAGGGCCGGTTGGCTGCGGCGCGCAAGGGTTCGATTTTCGGCACGGCATCAGGAATGTCGTCAATATTGGGTGGCGGATGATCGCCGGGGCCGTCGTCAAGGTAGTAGCCACCCCCCCGGCGTGTGGTCCGGGATGGGGTCTGCGGCGGTGTTGTCTGCCGGGAGGCTGACGGTGGCACGGTCTGCGGTTCGACGATGGGGGCGTGCGGCGGATTGCTGGCGCATCCTGCCAGCGCCAGCAGACCGAGCAGCGCGGCGCCGGGCGCGACAGGATTGTTGCGCAGGCTCATGGGGCGGGTGATCCGGTGGTGGGCGACAGTGTGTTTCATGACTTGTTCAGTTTGCGATGGGTCTTGACGCTCATAACCATGCCGAATCCCAGCATGACAATCACCATGGCGCTGCCTCCGTAGCTCATCATCGGCAATGGTACGCCAACAACCGGCAAAATGCCGGAGACCATGCCCATGTTGACCAGTGCGTAGGTGAAAAATGCCAGTGTGATGCTGCCGGACAACAGACGTGCGAACAGGTCTGGCGCCCTGGCCGCGATGGCAAGTCCACGCAGCACAATGGCAAGATAAAGCAATGATAGCAGCACTGAGCCCATCAGGCCGAATTCTTCGCCGAAAACGGCAAATACGAAATCGGTAGTGTGTTCCGGCAGGAAGTCGAGGTGCGCCTGGGTACCGTGCAGCCAGCCCTTGCCGAACACGCCACCCGAGCCGATGGCGATGCTGGACTGGATGATGTGGTAGCCAGCGCCGAGCGGGTCTTGCATGGGGTCGAGCAGGGTCAGAATGCGCTTTTTCTGGTAATCGTGCAGGAAGTGCCATACCAGCGGAGCACTGCCTGCGGCGAGCACGATGGCGCCGAGCAGGATGCGCCAGGGCAGCCCGGCAAGAAACAGCACGTAAAAGCCTGAGGCGGCGATCAGCATGGCCGTGCCGAGATCCGGTTGCCGAGATCGGA
>JAJXUP010000142.1 GCA_021782795.1 Pseudomonadota bacterium
CAATCCAGACCATCAGCAAGGGGGCGAACACCGTCGCGACCATGCTGGCAATATTGAACAGCCTGGCGGCAAGAAGCGATCCTTTTGCCGTAACAACATGAGTTGCCATGCACGATTCCTGCTGTGGTAAACAGCGAGATTGTGTGCATGCCCGGGCAACAAGTCAAGCATCTTGTCCGAATTATTGAACATGAGATCATTTTTTAATCAGTTCGTACCGGCGCAAGACTGTCTGCTGTGCGCTGCCGCATGCGGACGCCGCAGCCTGTGTCCGCGCTGCGAAGCCACCCTGCCGCAGCTTGACGGCCCGCTGTGCCCGTTGTGCGCCCAGCCCCTGCCCGGCGGCGCGCAGCATCCATGCGGCGAGTGTCTGCGACATCCACCCCCCTGGCAAGCCACGCTGGCCGCCTGGCGCTATGGCTTCCCGCTCGACCGCATGATCCAGGCGCTCAAGTACCGCCACCACTTCGGTGTGATCGAGCCACTGGTCGAACCACTGGCTCAGCTCGCCGCCGCAAGGCCGCTGCCCGACGCACTGCTGGCCATGCCACTGCACCGTGCGCGGCAACGCAGCCGGGGCTACAATCAGAGCCTGCTGATCGCCCGCGCACTGTCGGGCCGGTTAGGCGTACCCCTGTTGCACCACGCCTGCCGCAGGACGCGCGACACCCGACCCCAGGCCGGGCTCACCCCGACGCAGCGACGCAGCAACCTGCGCCGCGCCTTTGTCTGCAATCCGTGCGTGCAGGGACTGAATATCGCCATCGTCGACGACATCATGACCAGCGGTGCAAGCCTGGCGCAGCTGTCCGGTGCACTGTCGGAGTGCGGTGCGCAACGCATCGAATGCTGGGTGCTGGCGCGCGCGCTGCGCACCGGTGCCAGTTGAACAACCCGTCGCAAATCCGGATAATTCAACAGTCTTGCATCATCTGTATTTGCTGTCCCGCACATTTTCAGGAACCCCCATCATGTCGCACCAGGTCACGATCCAGCCCAGTGGTCATCACTTCAGTATGGAAGAAGATGAAAGCGTGCTCAGCGCCGCATTGCGCGAAGGCTTCAACCTTCCCTATGGCTGTCGCAATGGCGCCTGCGGCAGTTGCAAGGGCAGGCTGCTCGAAGGACATGTCACCCACAGCGGTTCGGCCACCGGGCTGACCGATGCCGACCGCGAGGCGGGAAAAATCCTGTTCTGCGTGGCCCACCCCACCAGCGACATCAGCATCGAATGCCGCGAAATCGGCGCGGCACGCGACATCCAGATCCGCACGCTGCCGTGCCGCGTCCACCGCCTTGAACGGCTGGCCGACGACGTCATGCGCATCTTTCTCAAGCTGCCGAGCAACGAACGGTTGCAGTTCCTGCCCGGTCAATACATCGACATCCTGCTCAAGGACGGCCAGCGGCGCAGCTTCTCGATCGCCAATGCACCGCACGACGACGCGCTGGTCGAGCTGCACGTACGTGAAGTGCCGCAGGGCATGTTCACCAGCCATGTATTCCATGGCATGAAGGAAAAGGACATCCTGCGCATCGAGGGTCCGCTGGGCGATTTCTGGCTGCGCGAGGACAGTGACCGGCCGCTGCTGTTCATTGCTGGCGGCACCGGATTCGCTCCGATCCAGGCCATGATCTCGCATGCACTGCACCACCGCCAGACCCGTCCCATGACCTTGTACTGGGGAGCGCGCGCGCGCAAGGACCTGTATCTTGCCGATACCCCCGCGCGCTGGGCCGCCGAACATGAGCATCTGCGCTGGACGCCCGTGCTGTCGCAACCGGCCGACGCCGACCAGTGGGAAGGGCGACGCGGGCTGGTCACCGACGCCGTGGCGCAGGACCACCCCGATCTGTCGGGCTTCGATGTCTACGTCTGCGGCGCGCCGGCAATGGTCGATGCCGCACGGCGCATGTGCCAGCAACGCAACCTGCCCGACGACGCATTCTTCGCCGACGCGTTCTCGTTCCAGGGCGCGACCGCCTGAGCGGTGGCCGCCCGCTTCACGGACAGTTCGACCGGCCCAGCAGCCGGTCGAACTCTTTCGACACCACCTCGTAACACTCGCAGCAACGCCCCTTGAGCCCGTCACGGTCGTTGATGCGCACATGCCCGCGAATATAGTCGATGATGCCCTGGGTGCGCAGATCCTGCGCAACTTCGGTCACGCTGACGCGGCGTACGCCCAGAATGGTGGCAATGGCCGCCTGCGTCATTTCGAATTCGTTCGAGCAACTCTTGTCACTGATGATCAGCATCAACTGGCAGAATTGCTGGTACAGCGAATGCTGTTTGCTGCAGATCACCGATTGGGCAAATTGCGTCAGTGTCGCCTAGGCGTACAGCAACATGGTCGTGACCGACAGTTGCATCTGCGCTACCAGCAGCGTGACGGTTTTGGCATCGACCTTGAAGAAATGCCCCGGGGTTTCCACTACGGCCTCATACGGGATGGTTTTCCCTCCCAGCACGTGCGCCACGCTGAACATGCCTTCGTTGCCGATCACTGCCACACCGGTAAACGAACCATTCTCCATCTGGTGAAACAGGGCAATCGTTCCATCCACGGGAAAATACACATGACGCGGCGTTTCGCCGGCCATGGCGACCTGGGTGCCTGCACCCAGCCGAACCCACTGCAGATATGGAAGCACCCGTTCGAGTTCAGCGGTCTGCAACGCAGCCAGAATCCGGTTGTGTCGCAAGAATTGCTGATGATACATAGTCTTTCTGCCTGAATGGTCGTTATTGATGGCGCAACTGTTCGGCCAGCTGACTTGCGCTCATGGCCGCAGCTTGCCAGTCGCCCTGCAGGACGTGGCAGCCGATGGCCTGCATCAGGTGCTGCTGGGCCTCGCTCGACACCCCGCTCGCCACGACGCCGTAACCAAATGTCGTCGCCAGACTGACGATCGCCCGCGCCACGTCAACCGCGTCATCCTGCATCGTTGCCTGAACCACGAGCTCCGAGGAAATCTTCACTTCATGTACCGGCAACCGTCGCAATTTCACAAGCGAAACCCCCTGATTGCCAAAGCCATCGATCGACAACCCGGCACCGGTTGCTTCAATGGCACGCAGCCCTGCCTCGAGCCGGGACGGATTGCAGGCAAGCGCAGCTTCATCCACCTCGATCATCATGCGTCGCCCGGATACACCCTGTTGCTGCAGCACCTGTGCCAGTGTTTGCGCCATTTCGCCGCGTTCGAAACCGATCAGCGACAAATTGAGGGACACTCGCGGAATCACCACCTGCTCGCTGTCCCAGCGGTTCACCTGACCACACGCTTCGGCCAGCGACCAGGCATCGATATCTTCTGTCATGCCGATCGATTCGGCAAGTGTTCGCCAGGAATGATACGGTGCCCAGCCGTCGTGCGGATGCTCCCAGTACGGAATCGCCTCCACACCGACCATGTCGCCGGACAGGGCATCGAACTGCGGCTGCCAGCGCAACTGCAGTTCCCCGGCAATGATGGATTTGTACAACCCGGCCTCGAGCGCAATACGCGCTTCCGTCTGTGCGCGCAATTCGCGCGTATGAAACTGCCAGGCGCGTTTGCCGCTCAGCTTGACCTGGTACATGGCCCGATCCGCGCTCATGAGCAGCGCCTCGGGATCGGCGCCATCTTCAGGATACAGGCTGACACCGATGCTTGCGCCCGGGTGATACAGCCGACCACCCAGCACGCACGGCCGCAGCAGTTCCTCGGACACGCGTTGCGCGGTCTGGCGCGCCTGCTCGATGCCGGCGCCATCGAGCAGCACCACGAATTCGTCGCCGCCATACCGCACCACCAGATCGATCTCGCGCACCGACTGGCTCAGTCGCGCCGCAATTTCCCGCAGCAGCCGGTCACCTTCTGCGTGGCCTACATTGTCATTGACGCGCTTGAAATCGTCCAGATCGACAAACAGCAGGGCAAAACTGCTGCCATCACGCGCATGACGTGCCGTGGCCTCGCGCATGCGCTCAACAAGCAGCACCCGATTGGGTAACCCGGTCATGGAATCATGCGTTGCGAGGAACTCGGTGCGGTTGCGGCCAGTATCTGCCATCGCGGCTGCAAACGACACGCCGTTCACGGATCCGATCGCACCATCCTGTGGGGACAGGGTTTTGCCGTTGTGCTGCACCGGCAGGCGAAGTGACCCGAGCCCGTCGCCACACAGGCTGACCAGCACGACCGGATCGATGCGGTACAGGATGTCGTCGCCTCGCGCCAGCAGCAATGCAAGCTGCTGTCTGTCTGGTTCGGTGTACAGCAATTCGAGCAGGGCACGCAGGGCAGGCATGCCCCGCGCCAGCTCGGCCGCCAGCTCATCCATTCCAGCAATGGCGCCGGCGGCTGGTCGCTCCGCTGAACTCTTGGCTATTTCTTCATCCATCGCATGCCATGCACACCACATCCCGATTCACCGCACGGCCGATGTTCCGGCTGTCTCCCCGGGAATGCAAAACCGGCGCTCCCTGTTTTATGTTTGATCGCCGTCTGGCAAATCACAGCTCAAGAGTAACAAATCAGTCGGAATTTGTAGGTTCGGAACCGAACAGAATCGGCACCAAAAGCCTGTTAAAGGTATGAATTTGTTTTTTCTGACAAATTGCTTTCTAATTCCTGTCAAAACAGGAAAAACTTGTCAGAAAATTGCCAAGGCAGATTCCGGCAACTGGCTTACAGCGTTGTCGGTGCCAGTCAACACTGTGAGCATCACCTTGCATCGGCGGTTCAGTGCGAACCGCGCCTGCCGAACCAGCGGTTGACCCGGGCACAGTATTCCTGATACTGCGCTCCGAATCTGGCATGCAAATGCGCTTCTTCGTGGGCAATCACCCCGTAGCGCATCGTGGCCCACACCAGCGGTGCCAGGCACAGCGGCCAGGCACTGCCCATGAGCAGCGTCACGGCGGCATAAGCCAGGGCGTCAGCCAGATAGATCGG
>JAJXUP010000143.1 GCA_021782795.1 Pseudomonadota bacterium
CGCACACCTTGCGGCGCTGGAACCTAAATCCAGTGCGTCTACCAATTCCGCCACTTTCGCAAGCGTGTTAGTGTAATATAACCGCGCTCCGGCCGACAAAGATTCTGTTTTCCCGACCATGCGTGCTCCCGCCCCCGACCATTACGAAAACTTTCCCGTGGCCTCGATCCTGATGCCCGCACGACTGCGACGCGCAACCCGGGTCATCTACTGGTTCGCCCGCTCGGCGGACGACATCGCCGACGAAGGCGATGCCCCGGCCGGACAACGGCTGGCGGCGCTGGAAGACTACCGCGAGCAACTGCGGCGCATCGAACGCAACGAAACGCCGCACGGCGAACTGTTCACAGCGCTGGCCGAGGTGATCGTGCAGCACGAACTGCCGATGCAGCCATTTTATGACCTGCTCGATGCCTTCACCCAGGACGTCTCCAAACAGCGCTACGAGACCTTTGCCGAAGTGATGGAGTATTGCAAAAAATCGGCCAACCCGGTCGGCAGGCTGATGCTGGCGCTGTATGGTGAGCACGACGAACGCAACATCGCCCGCGCCGATGCCATCTGCAGCGCGCTGCAGTGGATCAACTTCCTGCAGGACATTGCCATCGACTACGACAAGCAGCGCATCTACATGCCGCAGGCCGACTTGCGCCGTTATCACATCAGCGAACGCCAGATCGCGCGCCGTGATGCGGGTGGCATGTGGACGGCATTCATGCTGGCACAGATCGAGCGCGGCCGCAAACTGCTGCAGGCAGGAGCGCCGCTCGGCAAAGCGCTCAAGGGCCGGGCCGGCCTGGAAATGCGCATGATCATTGCCGGCGGGGCACTCATCCTGGAACAACTGCACCGCTCGCACGGCGATGTCTTCAGCCAGCGACCGAAGCTGCAGCCACGCGACTGGCTGATCATGATCTACCGCGCCATACGCGCCCGCTGAGCACGACATGGATCCGCACCAATACTGCCAGGACAAGGCTGCTGCCAGCGGCTCGAGTTTTTATTACAGCTTCCGTTTCCTGCCCGAAGTCAAACGCCGCGCCATCACGGCCTTTTATGCCCTGTGCCGCGAACTGGACGACGTGGTGGACGAGTGCAGCGATGCCGGTATCGCCCGGCGCAAACTCGACTGGTGGCGCGAAGAGATCGCCAGCCTGTATCAGGGTCAGCCACACCACCCGGTAAGCCACGCGCTGGCCGAAGCCATTCATGCCTATGCACTGCCGCAGGAAGCGCTGCAAGACATTGTCACCGGCATGGAGATGGATCTGTCGCAGGCGCGCTACCCCGATTTTGATGCGCTACGCGTGTACTGCCATCGCGTGGCCGGAGTGGTCGGCGAAGTCTCGGCGCGCATCTTCGGATTCAGCACCCCGGCGACACTGGACTACGCTGCCCGGCTCGGACTGGCGTTTCAGCTGACCAACATCATCCGCGATGTCGGTGAAGACGCGCGCCGTGGTCGTATTTACCTGCCGCTCGATGAAATGCACCGCCACGGCGTGAGCGAAACCGACGTCCTCGACTGCCGCGACTCGGAAGCCTTTCGCGCACTGATGGAATTCCAGTACCAGCGCGCGCAGCGCTACTATGACGAAGCCATCGCCCTGCTGCCTGCCGCCGACCGGAAATCGCAGAAGACCGGTCTGGTCATGGCCGCCATCTACCGCAGCCTGCTCGATGAAATCCGCGTCGAAGGATTCAACGTCCTGCACACGCGCACCCGACTCACGCCGTTGCGCAAACTGTGGCTGGCATGGCTGGCCTGGATACGCAACTGAACATGCGCGCGCGGCCATCCATCGCCGTCATCGGCGGCGGATATGCAGGCATGGCCGCAGCACTGACGCTGGCCGAACATGGAATGGCCCCCAGCGTCTTCGAAGCCGGTCACACCCTCGGCGGCCGTGCACGTGCGCTGTCGCTGCCAGACCACCCGATGGCGCTCGATAACGGCCAGCACCTGCTGCTCGGCGCCTACCATACCACGCTGCAACTCATCCGCGACGTACATGCCACACCGCCCTGGCTGCGGCTGCCGCTGCAGCTGTATAGCGAAGGCGGGCTGCAGCTGCGCGCCGCACCGCTGCCCGCCCCATGGCACACCCTGCTGGGCCTGTTACGCGCGGACGGACTGCCGCTTGCCGACCGACTGCGCGCCGCCGGTTTCATGGCCGCACAGCATCGCCGGAATTTCAGGCTGGAACAGGACTGCAGTGTCGGTCAATTGCTGACCGGTCAGGGCGAGCGGCTCATACGGCTGCTGTGGCAACCCCTGTGCCTCGCTGCACTCAACACACCAGTCGAAGTTGCCTCGGCCCAGACTTTTCTCAATGTTCTGCGCGACAGCCTCACCGGCCGTCGCGAGGACAGCGATCTCATCCTGCCCACCTGCGATCTCGGCGAACTGTTTCCATTGCCGGCGGCGCAGCGCATCCGCGCCCTGGGTGGAGATATACAGACCGGGCATCGTATCCGCAAAATGGCATACCAGAACGGTCGCATGCTGCTCGATGGCCAGCCATTCGATCGCGTCGTCTGCGCCGTGGCCCCCTTCCATGCCGCAGCCCTGCTGCGCCCGATCGAAGCCCTGCACCCGCTCGCCGACACCATCGACCGGCTGCGCTACTGGCCGATCGCCACCGTCTGGCTGCAGTATCCGGCCGACATCCGCCTGCCGCGGCCCATGACCGGCCTGACCGGCACGCTGGCGCAGTGGGTGTTCGATCGCAGCCATACCCATGGACAGTCCGGACTGCTGGCAGTGGTCGTCAGCGTGGCTCCCGCCCGTCTGGACGTCGCCGCGCTAGCCCGGCAGGTCACGCACGAACTGCAGCAGGCATTCGGCCTGCCGGCACAGCCCCTGTGGCAACGCACCGTCGTCGAACGCCGTGCAACCTGGTCCTGCGAAGCCCATGTCGTGCGACCAGCGCATCGCACGGCCATCGATGCACTGTATCTGGCAGGCGACTATACCGACAGTCCCTATCCGGCCACACTGGAAGCCGCTGTCCAAAGCGGAGTACAATGCGCCGGTCATATTTTATCCACCGCATGAACCCGCGATAATGAAAAACTATCAAGCCAGCAACGATGCTCTGAAAGACAAGGTCATACTGGTAACCGGCGCCGGCGACGGGCTGGGCAAGGAGGCTGCGCTCGCCTTCGCCGCCCATGGCGCCACCGTCGTGCTGCATGGCCGCAATGTGGCCCGGCTCGAAGCCGTGTATGACCAGATCGAAGCCGCAGGCCACCCGCAACCGGCCATCATCCCGCTCGACCTCGAACAGGCCGACGAATCCGCCTACAATGGCCTGGCCGGCTCGATCGGCCTGCAACTCAAACGGCTCGACGGCATCCTGCACAACGCCACGACGGCGCTCACCCCCACGCCGATGGAACTCAACACGCTCGATGAATGGCAGCGTGCGTTGCGGGTCAACATCATCGCTCCGGTGGCCATCACTCGCGCCTGCCTGCCGCTGCTCAAGGCGGCGCCCACGGCCTCGGTCATCATGACCGGCGAGACCCACGGCCACGTTCCGGCAGCGTTTTGGGGCGCTTATGCGGTAAGCAAGGCCGCGGCCGAAACCATCACCACGATCTGGTCGCAGGAATGGGAGAGCCTGTTCCCCGCGCTGCGCATCAACACGCTGATCCCCGGACCGGTCAACACGCGTTCGCGGCGCAAATCGCATCCCGGCGAAGACCACGACAGCCTGCCTCAGCCTGCCGACCTGATGCCAGCCTACCTGTACCTGATGAGCGACGACAGCCGTGACATCAAGGGCCAGACCATCCTGCTCTGACCGACCGCCAGCTTGAACCCGGATATCCTGATCCTTGGCGGCGGCGTCTCCGGACTGTCGGCCGCGCTCGAACTCCAGCACACAGGCGCGCGCGTCACCATACTCGAACGCCAGTCCGCAGGACAGGAATCCACATGGGCCGGTGGCGGCATCCTCTCGCCGCTGCTGCCCTGGCACTATTCGGATGCAGTGGTGCGACTGTGCCATGCCGGCGCGCAGGCCTACCCGACCTGGCTGGATGCACTGCGCGAGGACGCGACCACCGACCCGGAATACATCGTCAGCGGCATGCGCGTGCTCGCCCAGACGTCCGACAGTGCGGAACGGCTGGCCTGGCTGGCACGTACCGGTGACCAGTTCCCGCTGTATGCCAGGCAACACCCCGACAGCCATGACGATTCGCTGTGGATGCCCGACATCGCCCAGGCACGCAATCCTCGACTTGCGGCCATGCTGGCGCAGGTCGTCCGCCGCCGAGGCATCCACCTGATCGAGCAGGCAGGCGATGTGCGCCTGACGCTGCAGGATGACCGGGTACTGCATGCTGAAAGCGGCAGCCAGCGCTGGCATGCCGGACAATACCTGGTCGCGGCCGGTGCCTGGAGTCAGGCGCTGATCCCGGTGGCGCCACCGACACGAGCCATACGACCGGTACGTGGCCAGATGTTGCTGTTCCATGCCCGCCCCGACACCCTCGACACCATCCTCTACCGTCAGGGCACCTATCTGATTCCGCGTCAGGATGGGCGCATTCTCGTCGGCAGCACGCTCGAAGAAGTGGGTTTCGACAAGAGCACCACTGCAGCCGCACGCAGCGAACTGACGGCCATCGCCCTATCGATGCTGCCCGCCCTGGAATCGTATGCGCCCGAACACCACTGGAGCGGTCTGCGACCCGGTTCGCCAGGCAACCTGCCGACCATCGCCCGCCATCCGCACATAACCAATCTGTATGCCAATACCGGACACTTCCGCTACGGCGTCACCATGGCACCCGCGAGCGCCCGTCTCATCGCCGACATCATGCTCGACCGGCCTTCTGCCATCGATCCGGAAGCTTACGGCTGGGAAACACCTGCACCCGCCCCCCCCCCGGACAGA
>JAJXUP010000144.1 GCA_021782795.1 Pseudomonadota bacterium
GGCGGTCGAATTGCACGAGTCGACGGTTTCGCGTGTGACCACACAGAAGTTCATGATGACACCTCGCGGCATTTTCGAACTCAAGTATTTTTTTGGCAGCCATGTCAGCACCGAAGCCGGCGGCGCGTGTTCAGCCACCGCCATTCGCGCACTGATCCGGCAACTGGTCGGGGCCGAGGATGCGAAAAAGCCCCTCTCCGACGGACAGATCGCCGAACTGCTTGGGCAACAGGGCATCGTCGTGGCCCGGCGTACCATTGCAAAATACCGGGAATCGCTGCAGATTCCTCCAGCCAACCAACGCAAGGCATTGTGAGCATGCGACCCGCTCCGGGACATGTGCTGCGCGGCGTAGCGGGCTGGAACTGTTCATGGCGTCGCCTCGTGACGGGAACCGGCTCGCAGTCCGATGTTTCCACGTGCGGCGACGCGGCGTGGCGCGGCGGGAACGCGCGTTGCGTCTTTATCGGCAAGGAGCCGGCCGGGCCTGATGTTTCCGGTGCGCCCGGTCTGCTCCCATCGTTCCCGTAACCCGTGAAAAGGCAAGTATCATGAATCTCACCATTACCGGCCGCCACCTTGAAATCACCCCCGCCATCCATGATTACGTGCTCTCCCGGCTTGAGCGCATCAAGCGCCATGCCGACAACCTGATCGATGTGAGTGTTGTGCTGTCCGTGGCCAAGCTGATCCACAGCGTCGAAGCCAACGTGCATCTGAGCGGCAAGGATATCTTCGTGCAGGCGGAAGACGCCGACATGTATGCCGCGATTGATAATCTGGCCGACAAGCTGGACCGGCAGATCGTCAAGCACAAGGAGCGCAACGGCGATGTGAATCAGGCCAGCGGTGGGATCAAGCACCAGTCGGCAGGTGAGGAAGCCTGACGCGATGAACCGGATCGCCGCGCTGCTCGATGTTCACAGGATTGCACTGGATGTGCGCAGCGACAGCAAGGCGGATCTGTTTTCCTGGTTGGGACAACGGTTCGCCGGCGATCTGGGGCTTGCGCCCCAGGTCGTGAGTGCCAGCCTGCGGGCGCGGGAGGATCTGGGATCCACGGCGCTGGGTCAGGGCATGGCCATTCCGCATGGCCGCCTCAAGGGATTGAAAACGGCCGCGGGCGTACTGGTACGCTTGCAGACGGGACTCGAGTTTTCCGCTCCGGATACAGTGCCGGTGCGGTTGCTGTTCGTGCTGTTCGTGCCTGTTCATGCGACCGATGAGCATCTGCAGATTCTGGGCGAACTGGCACAGCTGTTTGGTGACCGTGACATGCGTGAGCGTCTGCTCGGTTGTCGTGATGAACATGAGGTTCTGGAATGTATCCGGGACTGGCGCGCGGAGTGAACATGAGTCTGTCCATTTCTGTTCAGCAGATGTTCGATGCGCTCAAGGAGGCGTTGTCGCTGGTCTGGGTGTCTGGCCAGGCCGGCAGTGAAAATCGCCTGATGAGCGATACGGTGCAGAAGCCATCGCTGGCGCTGGTTGGCCACCTGAATTTCGTGCATCCGAACCGGGTGCAGGTGCTTGGTTGCGCCGAAATGGATTACCTGGCAAGACTCGATGCCGGTGGTCTGGCCCAGGCGGTCGGCAACCTGTTTTCCACTGAGCTGGCCGCAGTGATCGTCGCCAATGGCGAGCCGGTACCCGAGCCATTGCTGGCAGCCTCGCACCGCACCGGTACACCGTTGTTCGCGTCGCCGCAGCCCAGCCCCGAGCTGATGTCGGTGCTGTCGCATTACCTGTCCACTGCGCTGGCCGAAACCACCAGCGTGCATGGCGTGATGCTGGAGGTGAATGGCATGGGTGTCATGCTCGCAGGTGAGCCGGCTTCCGGCAAGAGCGAGCTGGCGCTGGAACTGCTCACGCGCGGCCATCGGCTGGTCGCCGACGATGTGGTCGATCTGCACAAGGTTGCACCGGACACACTGAGCGCGCAATGCCCGTCATTGCTGCAGGATTTCCTGGAAGTGCGCGGGCTGGGCATTCTTGATATTCGTGCGCTGTTCGGTGAGCTGGCCATCAAGCTGAAGAAAAATCTCAAACTGATCGTGCATCTCAAGCCTTACGACGAACTGGCCGAACGCAACCAGGAACGACTCGACATGCAGGAGAGTACGGAGGTCATCCTTGGCGTACCCATTCCGAAGGTGTACATTCCGGTTGCGGCTGGCCGCAATCTGGCCGTACTGGTCGAGGTGGCGACGCGTAACCACATGCTGCGCAAGCGCGGCGTGAACAGTGTGGAAAATTTCATTGCTCGTCAGCGCGAGCACATTCAGAGCGGAGAATGACGTGTCCGACACGGACAGCCTGCAACTGGTGCTGGTGAGCGGCCTGTCGGGGTCGGGAAAGAGTATCGCGTTACGCGTGCTCGAAGACGCCAGTTATTATTGCGTCGACAATCTGCCGGCCACCATGCTGGAAGATACGCTTCGCGTACTGGCCGGTTATGGCGAATTTCGCGTGGCCATCAGCATCGATGCCCGCAGTCGCGATTCTTGGCGGCATCTGCCTGATCTGCTTGAACGGTTGCGTGGACAGGTGAACGTGCGGCTGCTGTTTCTCGAAGCCAAGACAGACACGCTGGTGCGACGCTATTCCGAGACGCGACGTCGCCATCCGCTGGCCAATGCCGACCGCGCCCTGCGCGAAGCGATCGAGTGGGAGCGCGAACTGCTGGAACCGATCGCGCGCATTGCCCATCGTATGGATACCAGCGACTTGTCGGCCAGCACGTTACAGCACTGGATCAAGGACTTCGTGGCGCAGAAAGACGCGCGCCTGACGCTGCTGTTTACCTCGTTCGGTTTCAAGCACGGCATTCCGCTCGACGCTGACATGGTGTTCGATGTGCGTTGTCTGCCCAATCCCCATTATGATCCGCGACTGCGTCCGCTGACCGGGCGTGACGCGCCGGTTATCGAGTTTCTGCAACAGAACGGACAGGTGGCGGAAATGCTGGCCGACATTCGCAACCATGTGACCAAATGGCTGCCGTGTTTTGTGCGCGATCACCGTGCCTACCTGACGGTGGCCATTGGCTGCACCGGCGGGCAGCACCGTTCGGTGTACCTGTGTGAGCAACTGGCCCAGCATTTTTCCCGCGAGGAACAGACCTTGCTGCGCCACCGGGAGCTGGGTTATGGTTGCGCGCAGTGAGGTCATGAGTGGCCTGCTGTATGGTGTCCGTTCCGGTGACTGGTTCACGGCAGGGCTGGGTGCTGTGCTGGTATTGGCTCTGGCCTGGCACTACTGGCAGCCGGGAGCCGGCGAGCGGCTGCTGGTCAAACGCGGTGGAAATGTGTTTCTCGAAACATCGCTGGCACGTGACCGGGATGTGACCGTGAACGGACCGTTGGGCGTTACGCGGATCGAGGTGCGTAACCATCGCGCCCGCGTGATCAGCGATCCGGGGCCACGTCAGCTGTGTGTGCGTGAGGGCTGGATCAGTCGCAGCGGGCAAGCAGCAATCTGTCTGCCCAACCAGGTCAGTGTGGAAGTGGTTGGCAAGGCAGGCGGCTATGACAGCCTCAGTTACTGAAGAAATCGAGGTCACTGCAGAAGATCACCGCCTGGCACGCCTGGCGGCGCTGGCCGTATCGCTGATGTGGGTCGATGCCGCGCTGCCGTCACCATTGCCGGGAGTGAAGCCGGGTCTGGCCAATATTGTCACCCTGCTGGTGTTGCGTCGCTACGGTTTTGCCACAGCGGCCTGGGTGAGCGGGTTGCGCGTGGTCGCCGGCAGCCTGCTGTTTGGCAGCTTTCTCACGCCGGGATTCATGCTCAGCGTGTCTGGCGCCAGTGCCAGCCTGCTGGTATTGTGGCTGGCGCAGGCTTTGCCGGAGAAATGGTTTGGTGCGGTCAGCCTGAGTGTGCTGGCGGCGTTTTTTCATATCGGTGCTCAATTGGCCGTGGTGGCGCTGTGGTGGATGCCGTCAGTGAACCTGATGCCATCCACACCAGTGTTTGCCGCTGCCGCCTGGATCGGTGGGGTGGCCAACGGGCTGCTGGCCGAGCGCCTGCTTGCAAAGGAATACCATGCAGCCACCGCGTAGCGTGACGCTGGCCTGGACCGGCGCGTCAGGTATGCCATACGGCGTGCGCCTGCTGGAACAGTTGCTGGCGTCGGGTATTCATGTCTATCTGCTGGTCAGCGCAGCGGCACAGATCGTTGCCCGGCAGGAAATGAACTGGAGTCTGCCCTCGCAGCCGGAACGACTGCAGGCCGAACTCGAAGCGCGCTGGCCGCAGGCCAGTGGCACGTTACGCGTGCTCGGGCGCGACGAGTGGTTTGCGCCGGTCGCCTCCGGTTCCAACCCGGCCGATGCCATGGTGGTCTGCCCCTGTACCATGGGCGCACTGGCGGCCATTGCTCAGGGACTGTCGGAGAATCTCATCGAGCGTGCTGCCGATGTCTGCATCAAGGAACGACGTACGTTGGTGCTGGTGCCGCGCGAGACGCCATTTTCTGTGCTGCATCTGGAAAACATGCTGCGCCTGGCGCGTCTCGGGGTGGTGATACTGCCGCCGAATCCCGGGTTCTACCATCTGCCGCGCTCACTGGACGAAATCGTGGATTTCGTCGTGGCGCGCATTCTTGACCAGTTGCATGTGCCTCATGCGCTCATGCCCCGTTGGGGGGATGCGGGCACCAGCTAGCCGACGGCGGGGTGATGCTGGAGGGAATGCTGTTTACGGGTGGAATGCCGTTGCGTCATGATTCCGGTTGAATTGGTCGTGCAGTTGTGTAAGATGGACTGGCGCAGCGTGGCACAGGTTGCATCACTA
>JAJXUP010000145.1 GCA_021782795.1 Pseudomonadota bacterium
CGCCTATTCAGCGCAGTTGCCGGCGCAGACCGAGCTGATCGTGCCGTTTTTCAAGCACGTGGCCATCCCGCTGGGCACGGCAGGATTCGTGCTGCTGACCTATTTCGTCATCGTCGGCACCAGCAACGCGGTAAACCTGACAGACGGGCTGGATGGTCTGGCCATCCTGCCGACAGTCATGGTTGCGTCGGCATTGTCCATATTTGCCTATGTGGCCGGGCATGCGGTGTTTTCGCATTATCTGGGCGAGCCGCATATTCCGGGAGCCGGCGAGCTGGCTGTGTTCTGCGCTGCAATATCCGGTGCCGGGCTGGCGTTCCTCTGGTTCAACGCCTATCCCGCAGAAGTGTTCATGGGGGATGTGGGCGCACTGGCGCTCGGGGCTGCACTTGGTACGGTGGCGGTGATCGTGCGGCAGGAAATCGTGCTGCTGGTGATGGGGGGCGTGTTCGTTATGGAGACCCTGTCGGTGATGATTCAGGTCGCTTCGTTCAAGCTGACCGGGAAACGGGTATTTCGCATGGCACCGCTGCACCATCACTTCGAACTCAAAGGCTGGAAAGAAACACAGGTGGTGGTGCGCTTCTGGATCATCACCATGATGCTGGTGCTGATCGGATTGTCGACATTGAAAATTCGCTGAAATGGAAAACACAGCATGAACTGGGTGGGTGAACGCGTACTGATACTTGGGCTGGGCGCCAGCGGGCAGGCTGCGGCCGGCTGGCTGGCGCGCCAGGGTGCCCAGGTGCGCGTGGCCGATCAGGGTGAGGCGCCGTCTGGTCTGGATGGTTTGCGCGCCAACTGGCCGGAGGTGCCGGTGCGGCTCGGGCCATGGGCCGAGGAGGATTTTTCCTGGGCGCAACGGATTGTCATCAGCCCGGGCGTGCCGCAATCCGATCCTGTGGTGCAGGCCGCCGCAGAGCGCGGCGTTCCGGTGTGGAGCGATGTCGAAGTGTTTGCACGTGCGCTGCCGGCGCAGGCGCGGGTTATCGCCATTACCGGCTCGAACGGCAAAAGCACCGTGACCAGTATGGTCGCAGCAATGTGCAAGGCGGCCGGCTGGAAAACGCGATTGGCCGGAAACATCGGTATCCCGGTGCTGCAGGCGCTGGAAGAGGCGCCGGATACCCAGATCTTCGTGCTCGAGTTGTCGAGTTTCCAGCTGGAGAACATTTATAGCCTGCACAGCGATGCCGCCGTGGTGCTGAACCTGAGTGAAGACCATCTTGATCGGTATGCAGACATGGCCGCATATGTCGCAGCCAAGGCACGTATCTATGCAGATACTGGCATGCAGGTGGTCAACCGTGACGATGCAGCCGTGGTCAGGCTCGCGCGAGCTGATCGGCCGCTGGTGCTGTTCGGTCTGGACAGACCACAGCGGCATGCCGATTTCGGCCTGATCGACGGACAGCTGTGCCGCGGCGAGACGTCGTTGCTGGCGGTGCGTGAACTCCGCGTGACCGGGACGCACAATGTTGCCAATGCGCTCGCGGCATGGGCACTGTGCCATGCGCTGGGTATGGCGGACGAACCGCTGGCGCGAGCGCTGCGCGAGTTTCGAGGCCTGCCGCATCGCGTGGAGTGGGTGAGCAGCATCGCCGGAGCAGATTATTACGACGATTCGAAAGGGACCAATGTCGGTGCGACCGAAGCCGCGGTTGTCGGCATGGACCGCCCGGTGGTTCTGATTGCGGGTGGTGAGGGCAAGGGGCAGGATTTTGCGCCGCTTGCGCGCGTGGCCGTCGGGCGGGTGCGTGCGCTGGTGCAGATTGGTCGGGACGGGCAACGCATCGCCGATGTTTTTGCCGCGGTGGGCATCGAAACGCATCGTGCAGAAAGCATGGACGCGGCGGTCGGTCTGGCACACGCGCTGGCGCAGCCGGGGGATGCGGTGTTGCTGTCACCCGCGTGCGCCAGTTTCGACATGTTCGACAATTACGCGCACCGCGCACGCGTGTTCGTGACCGCGGTGCAGCGTCTCGCGGGAGGACAGCCATGAGTGCGGTGCAAACCAGCCGCACCAGCAGTGCGCGCATTGATCCCGTGCTGCTGTGGCTGGTGATCGGCATGCTGTCGATCGGGCTGGTGATGGTGTATTCCGCGTCGATTGACATGGCGGAAGCATCACGCAGTACCGGGCACCGTGGCTATTATTTCCTGCTGCGTCAGGCAGGGTTCATCGCCGTGGGCGGCGTGACAGGCTTCCTCGCATTCCGGGTGCCAACACTGCACTGGCAGCGGGTTGCTCCGTGGCTGTTCGTCGGTGGGCTGGTGCTGCTGGCAGTGGTGCTGGTGCCCGGCATCGGCCGCAATGTCAATGGCAGCCAGCGTTGGCTTCCACTCGGTTTCATCAACCTGCAGCCTTCCGAACTGATGAAGCTGGCGGCTGTGCTCTACGCTGCCGACTATACCGTGCGCAAGGCGGCTTTCATGCACCATTTCAAGCAGGGGTTCCTGCCCATGCTCGTCGCCATCCTGTTCACCGGCGCACTGCTGCTGCGCGAACCGGATTTTGGTGCTTTCGTGGTCATCATCGCCATTGCCATGACCACGTTGTTCCTCGGTGGCCTCAACCTGAGAATTTTTGTCGGTCTGCTGGTGCTGTCGGTGATTGGTTTCATCGGGCTGATCTGGAGCTCACCCTACCGGCTGCAACGCATCGTCGGTTTCATGGATCCATGGGCCGATCCGTTCGGTAAAGGCTACCAGCTGTCGCACGCACTGATTGCTTTCGGTCGAGGGCAATGGCTCGGTCTGGGCCTGGGGCGCAGTGTGGAAAAGCTGTTTTATCTGCCTGAGGCGCATACCGACTTCCTGCTGGCGGTCATCGCCGAGGAATTGGGGTTTGTCGGTGTGGTGGCGGTCATCGGCCTATTCATCTGGCTGGTGATACGGGCGTTTCGTATCGGACGCGAAGCGGCGCAACTGGAGCGGCATTTCTGTGCGTTGACGGCAATGGGCATCGGCGTATGGATCGGTGTGCAGGCCGGCATCAACATCGGCGTCAACGTCGGCCTGCTGCCGACCAAGGGACTGACCTTGCCGCTGCTTTCGTTCGGCGGCAGCGGTATCGTTGCCAATTGCATTGCCATGGCGATCTTGCTGCGGATCGATTACGAAACGCGCGAACTGCGGCGCGGCAGGAAGGGGACGTGACATGGCGCGCACCCTGATGATCATGGCGGGCGGCACGGGCGGGCACATCTACCCCGGACTGGCTGTGGCGGAAGAATTGAGCCGGCGCGGCTGGAGCATCGTGTGGCTTGGCACACGCAAAGGGATGGAGGGACGTATCGTACCGCAGCACGGCTATCGCATGGCCTGGTTGAATATCAGTGGATTGCGCGGCAACGGCTGGCTGCGCAAGCTGGTTATGCCCGGCATGCTGGCCTGGTCGTGCGTTCAGGCGCTGTGGGCACTGCTGCACTATCAACCCGACGCGGTGCTGGGCATGGGGGGGTATCCGAGCGTGCCAGGCGGGCTGATGGCCGCGCTGTTGCGCAAACCGCTGCTGGTCCATGAGCAGAATGCCATTGCCGGGCTGAGCAATCGACTGCTGGCATGTCTGGCGACCCGGGTCATGTCCGGGTTCCCGGATGCGTTCCGGGCTGCGAAAAGGATTTGGCCGTGCCGCAAGGTTGACAGCGAATGGACCGGGAACCCGGTACGTGCGGACATCGTTGCCGCAGGCGCAAAGCGCAGGCACCACGAGGGCCGGTTGCGGTTGCTGGTGGTCGGCGGCAGCCTCGGTGCAGCGGCGCTCAATACCGTGGTGCCGGCGGCGCTGGCGCTGCTGACGGCAGAGGAACGGCCATTGGTCGTGCACCAGTCGGGCGCACGTCATCTGGAAGTCCTGCGGGCGAATTATGTCGCAGTCGGCGTCGATGCCGAGGTGCGCGAATTCATTGTCGACATGGCAGAAATGTACGCCTGGTGCGATGTGGCTATTACCCGTGCCGGCGCACTGACGCTGGCTGAACTGGCAGCGGCGGGCGTGCCGGCGATTCTGGTGCCGTATCCGCATGCGGTGGATGATCACCAGACGGTCAATGCCGGATTTCTCGTGGCGCGACAGGCCGCGCGGCTGATCAGTCAGGACGGATTGACCGCCGAGCGGCTGGCCGCGGAACTGCGGTTGCTGAACCGCGACCTGCTTGCAGCCATGTCGCGCCAGGCGCTGGCAGCGGCGCGACCGGAGGCGGTGATGCGTGTTGCGCAATGTTGTGAGGATGCGGTGTCATGAAACACAAGGTCAGGCAACTGCATTTCGTCGGAATTGGCGGCTCGGGCATGAGCGGCATCGCCGAGGTGTTGCTCAACGAAGGCTATGTCATCACCGGGTCGGACGTGTCCGACAGCGCCAATACGCGTCGCCTGTGCGATCTGGGTGCGCACGTGTTTTTCGGGCATGCCGCCGAGCATGTGGGCAAAGCCGATGCGATCGTGGTCTCGACTGCGGTCAGGGAAGACAATCCGGAGGTGGTGGCGGCGCGCGCGCGTTCCATCCCGGTGGTGCCGCGCGCCATCATGCTTGCCGAACTGATGCGTCTGCGACAGGGCATCGCCATCGCCGGTACGCATGGCAAGACCACGACCACTTCCCTGATCGCAAGTATCCTGGCTCAGGCAGGGTTGGATCCAACGTTCGTGATAGGTGGGCGGTTGCTGGCGGCGGGTGCCAATGCGCGGCTGGGTCAGGGCGACTACCTGGTGGCGGAGGCGGACGAATCCGATGCCTCGTTTTTGCACCTGTCACCGATCCT
>JAJXUP010000020.1 GCA_021782795.1 Pseudomonadota bacterium
CCGATCATCATCCTGTTCCTGCTGGTGTTCATCGGGGTCGGGCTGGCGGCGTTCTACAAACTCAATGTCGAAGCCTATCCCAACCCGGCGCCGGTGATCCTGGAAATCACCGCGCAGGCGCCGGGACTGTCGGCCGAGGAAATGGAACGCTATTACACCATTCCGATGGAAGTGGGTCTGGCCACGACGCCGGGAGTGGACAGCATCCGCTCCACCTCGTTCTATGGCCTGTCATTCGTGCGCGTAACTTTCAAGTATGGCGTCGATTACTACTTTGCCTATACCCAGGCTGCGTTGAGCCTGCAGCAGAATGTCAGCCTGCCGAACAACGTCCAGCCACAGATCCAGGCATCCAGTCTGGTCGGTGAAATTTATCGTTATCAGCTCAAGGGACCGCCGGATTTCGGACTGAGCAATTTGCGTACATTGCAGGACTGGGTGCTGCAACGGCGTCTGCTCAACGTGCCCGGTGTGGTGCAGGTGGTTGCCTGGGGCGGTACCACGAAGGAATATCAGGTGCAGGTCGACCCGCATCGCCTGGAAGCGTATCACGTCACGCTGCCGCAGTTGCTGACTGCGCTGGGCAATGCCAACATCAATGTGGGCGGGCGCACCATCGCATTCGGTCAGCAGTCGGTCAATGTGCGTGGCGTGGGGTTGATCCACAGCGTGCAGGACATCGGAAACGTCGTGTTGTCGCAGAGCAACGGCGTGCCGGTGCTGGTGAAAGATGTCGCCAGCTGCAGTATCGGTCATGTGCCCCGGCTGGGGCAGGCAGGACGCGATGCCGAAGACGATGTGGTGACCGGTGTGGTGGTGATGAACCGCACCATGCAGACCAGTGAGGTGGTGACGCGGGTCAAGGAAGAGATTGCGCGTATCAACAGCGATGGCACCCTGCCCAAGGGCGTGCGTGTGGAACCGTATTACGACCGTTCGACGCTGGTGGCGGTGACGACCCATACCGTGCTGCACAATCTGGTGTTCGGCGTGCTGCTGGTGTTCTTCATCCAGTGGGTATTTCTCGGTGACCTGCGCAGCGCGATCATCGTCAGCGTCAATATTCCGTTTGCGCTGTTCTTCAGCATCATCATGCTGGTGCTAAGCGGTGAGTCTGCCAACCTGTTGTCGCTGGGGGCAGTCGATTTTGGCATTATCGTCGATTCGGCGGTCATCCTGGTGGAGAACGTGTTCCGCAATTTTCAGAAGATCGATGCTGAGCGGAACATGCTGCTGGAAGAGTTTTCCGGGCAGGGCCCAGGCGGAAGGCGTGACGAGACTGATCTGCAGTGGACTGACCGGTTGCGGCTGATTTTCGTCAGCGCGCTGCAGGTCGATCGCGCCGTGCTGTTTTCCAGCATGATCACCGTGGCCGCATTTTTGCCGCTGTTCACCATGGAAGGCGTCGAGGGGCAGATTTTCGGACCGATGGCACGCACCTACGGCTACGCGCTGGCCGGCGCGCTGATCGCCACGTTCACCATCACGCCGGTGCTGGCGTCATTCCTGCTGCCGAAACACGTCGAGGAAACCGAGACATTGCTGGTTCGCCTGCTGCGTCACCTGTACCAGCCGGTGCTGCATCATGCGCTGCGGCACAAAGTGAAAACCGTGGTGCTGGGCATGGCGTTCCTCGGGTTGGCCGGTGTGCTGTTGTCATTGAGCGGCTCGGAATTCCTGCCTGCGCTGGAAGAAGGAAACCTGTGGATTCGTGCCACACTGCCGCCGACCATTTCCCTCAAGGCCGGCAATGCGGAAGTGACCCGCATGCGTCAGATCCTCGACAGCTATCCCGAAGTGATCACCGTCGTGTCGCAGCATGGTCGGCCGGATGACGGCAGCGATGCCTCCGGTTTCAACAATGTGGAATTTTTCGTACCACTCAAGCCATTTGACGACTGGCCCGCTGGCATGACCAAGGAAAAGCTGGTCGCCAGCCTTCAGCACGATTTTGACAACGAGTTCAAGGGCACCGAGTTCAACTTCTCCCAGTACATTCAGGACAATGTGGAGGAAGGGCTGTCGGGAATCAAGGGGGCGAATGCAGTCAAGATCATCGGCCCGGATCTCAACGTACTGGAATCCATCGCCAACCAGGTGCTGCACGAAATGTCCCAGGTCAAAGGCGTGCAGGATCTGGGGGTGTTCCGCGTGATGGGTCAGCCCAATCTCAATATTCGTGTCGACCGCGCCCGCGCTGCGCGTTACGGCCTCAATAGCGGTGATGTCAATGCGGTGGTGCAGGCGGCATTGGGGGGAACGCAGGCCAGCACGATTTACGAGGGCGATCGCCAGTTTGGCCTGACGGTACGCTATGCTTCGCAATTCCGCCAGAACATCGATGCCGTGCGCCGTATCCGCGTGGGTTACCAGAATGCCGCGGGTGGCGTCAGCTACATACCGTTGGGCGAACTGGCTACCATTTCGCTCGATACGGGCGCGTCCTATATCTATCATGAACGTGGCGAACGTTTCATTCCGGTCAAATTCAGCGTGCGCGGCCGCGATCTGGGCAGCACCGTGACCGAGGCGCAGGCGCGTATAGCCCGTCACGTGGTGTTGCCGCAAGGGTATCGCATGGTCTGGGCGGGTGAATTCGAAGAAATGAAGCAGGCACGCAAACGGCTGATGATCATTCTTCCGATAGCCGTCGCCCTGATCCTGGTGCTGCTCTATGCGTTGTTCAACTCATTGCTCGACAGTCTGCTGACGCTGGTGGCGATTCCGTTCTCGATTGCCGGTGGCATCATCGCGCTGTATGTTTCCGGGCTGGACCTGAGTGTGTCGGCGGCCATCGGTTTCATTTCGCTGTTTGGCGTTTCGGTCATGAACGGCATCCTGGTCATCACCTATTTCAACCAGTTGCGTAATGAGGGGCAGTCGGTAGGTGAGGCGATGTTCAACGCGGCCGACCAGCGCATGCGGCCATTGCTGATGACCGCACTGTCGGCATGTATTGGCCTGTTGCCGGCGGCACTGTCGCACGGTATCGGCTCCCAGGTGCAGCGACCACTGGCTGTGGTGGTGGTGGGCGGCATGCTGCTCGGTCCGCTGATGCTGCTCGTGGTTGGCCCGGCGCTGCAGGTGCTGATCCTGGAGCGCAAATGTTTTGCCGGAGTCATCGGCAGCAAGGGAGGTGATCTGTGAGCACGCTGATCCTTGCCATGCGACAGCCTTCCGGTGTACGGCCGCTGGTTCGCGTCCTGCTGGCTGCGGGAATGCTGGGCCTGACCGGTTGCGCCGTCGGGCCGGATTTCAGGCCGCCGGCCCCGCCTGCCGCACAGGGTTACGCGCCGCAGGCCATGCCATCGCAGACCGCTGCGGCCGCCGACCCGTTGGGTGCGGCACAGCATTTCGACCCACAGCGTGACATTCCTGCCGACTGGTGGACGCTGTTTCATTCTGCTCGCCTGGATGCGCTGATCCGGCGCGCGATGCAGGCCAATCCGGGCATCGCTTCGGCGCAGGCGGCACTGAAGCAGGCGCAGGAATATGTGTATGCCCAGCAGGGTTATTTTTACCCGACGGTGGGTCTGAGCTATTCGCCCTCGCGGCAGCAACTGGCCGGCAATATGGGTGGAAACTCGCCCGGAATCCAGGGCAATGGCACCATCATCCAGACCTACCAGAATCCCGCTGGACCGGCGCCGTACAATGGTCCGGTCATTTATACCTTCCATACGGCACAGTTGACAGTGGGCTATACGCCGGATGTCTTCGGCGCCAACCGCCGTCAGGTGGAATCGCTTCGGGCTCAGGCCGACATGCAGCGCTATCAGCTCGAGGCTGCGCGGGTGACGCTGGCCTCGAACATCGTGGCCGCGGCCTTGCAGGAGGCTGCCTTGCGTGCGCAGATTGACGCGGTGAAAGCGATGATTGCCGATAGCCAGCGTGCTCTCGGCATCCTGCAGCGGCAACTGTCCAGCGGTTATGCCATGCGCATCGACGTCGCCGCGCAGGAGAGCACACTGGCGGTGGCGCAGCAGCAGCTGCCGCCGCTCGAACGCCAGTTGCAACAAACGCGCGACCTGTTGCGCGTGCTGGCTGGCAACACGCCCGATCAGGACGTCGAGCATTTTTCCATGGATGATTTCCGCCTGCCGCAGCAATTGCCCGAGAGCCTGCCGTCGCAGCTGGTGCGCCAGCGTCCGGATGTGCTTGCCGCCGAAGAACAGATGCATGCCGCCAGCGCCAATGTCGGGGTCGCCGTTGCAGCGCGGTTGCCGCAGTTTTCCATTGTGGGCGCGGTCGGGGGCGAAGCCTCGGTGTTCAACCAGATGTTCCAGAGTGGCGGTCCATTCTGGGCGCTGGTGGGTAACGTCACCCAGCCGGTTTTTGATGGCAACACCCTGCTGCATCGGGAGCGGGCAGCGGATCAGGCATTGGTGCAGGCGGCAGCGCAGTATCGGCAAACGGTGCTCACGGCATTGCAGAATGTTGCAGACACCCTGCACGCGTTGCATGCCGATGCTGACGGGATGGCGGCGGCCGTGCGGGCCGAGCAGGCGGCCAGAGTCACGCTTGACCTGACGCGTAAACAGAACACTGTCGGCTATGTCAACCTGCTGGTGCTGCTCTCGGCCGAGCAGAGCTGGCTGCAGGCGCATATTGCCCTGATTCAGGCGCGCAGCCAGCGGCTCGGTGATACCGCAGCGCTGTACCAGGCGCTGGGTGGCGGCTGGTGGAACGCCTTGCCGGCCAAGGACCAGCCAGCTGGTGCTTCGCCGCATGCCGGTGGTCAGAGCTAGGGCACAGGCGGAACGAAAGTCCCGTCCGGCTGCGACCGCTCCGATGGCGAACGAAAGTCCCGTCCGGCTGCGACTGCTCCGATGGCGAACGAAAGTCCCGTCCGGCTGCGACTGCTCCGATGGCGAACGAAAGTCCCGTCCGGCTGCGACCGCCCTGATGGCGAAAGCCGGCTCCGGTCGGAGTCATCGCCTGTTGTCCCCCAGACCGGATGCAAGCACACCGGCGTGTGCTGGTTCCATTGCCCCGGAGGTCACTGGCTGGCGAGCGTATCCATTGAACGCAGCATGGTCAGCAGGGTACTGCACAAGGCATCGGGACTCATGGTGAGTCCATTGTTTTCCGGTACGAAAAAACAGCCGATGGCCAGTTGTTCGGCGCGCAACAGCGGTATCAGTTCGTGGGTGAGCTCGCCGAGACGGATGGCGCGGGGTGCGTAGTCATGAGCCCAGATCTGGTGGTGGTGCGCGTTCCAGTCTTCGCTGTGTTCCCAGGCGGACCAAAGCGGTAGCGCGAGTCCGTTTTCCACCGTGCGGATCAACAACCAGTGTTTGCCGCGGCATAGTCCCCACACTTCCCGGCGTGCCAGTGCCTCATGCAGAAAATGCTCGAAACGCTGTCGCGGTGGCAGGGCGCTCAACGCCAGCAGTTGCCTGGGGTGGGTATGGGGGCGTTGGCTGCGCGAGGGTTCATAGACCAGTTCCATGTGGGCTCCTGTGGTCGGGATGAAAATTTTCTGCCAGGGAATCAACCCTGCGCATGACATCTGCGCGTGGTTCGCCGTGTTCAACGATACGTACTGGATCCGGTGGCCTGACCTGGGCTGCGCCCCGATGATGCCGGTGCCGGGTGGGACGTGCGCAGATGTTCCAGGGCGATATCCTGCAGGGCGGTTCCAGGGTACCGTGTACTGCGATGTTGAACCAGTGTCTTGCCGAATGGGGGGCGCACGGTGTCTTCCGGTGATCCGGTTGCGACGGGCATGCGCTCGCGGTTGCGCTCGACGCGATGGATTTCCTGATGCAGCCAGCCGCGGTCGCTGCGGCCAAGGCGCGGGTCTTTGGTCAGGGCACGCAGTTGCGCTTCGCGCTCGAAGGCTGCGTCGTGCTCCGGAACGGCATGCTGGCCGACCCGACCGAACCGTTGTTGTGCGAACGGCCCGCTAGCAGCCGTACGAGCCTGCTGTTGCCGGTTGAACCAGCCGGATGGATTGCTGTTCCGGGGGCGCTGACGCGGCGCGCTCGTTGCATGGATCTGGCCTGCGACGTACATCCGGGCAGGTGGTGTCTGGCCAGCGCTGCCCGGAAGATAGCCAGTTCCGGCCTGGGCTGGGAAGGTCAGCAGGACCAGGGCGGTGAGCAGAAATGCGACCAATTTGTGCATGGCGTGCGTCCAGTGGTCGGGTCGCATACTGACGTGCGGTCGGGGCGCCCCCATGTACTGGTGATCGGGCGTGGTGGCCGGGTCATGCAGTTCGTGCAGCGGTCTGGCGGATAGTCCCATTGCATTACCTCTCAACGATAGGCCGTGGGCAGGGGGCGGGATGAAGCTGTGCTGTCGCTGCGGCTTTGTCTTGCGGATCTTGCCTGGTAGCGTGCTTCAGCCTGACGGATTTCGGTACGCCGGTTATCGATGTGTGTGTAGCGTTTCACGATCCATTTGCGTTGTTTCGCCGGCAAACCGCGTTTTTCTGCCAGCGCGCGCAGTTGCGCTTCGCGGGCGCGTTTTTGCGGATTGGGCGAGTTGCTGGGCGGGTAGTCGCGGGCGATCTGCTGGACGGTACGGGTTGCACGGGCCGAACTGCGTCCGTTCGCTGAATCGCCTTGCCTGCTGGCCGAAGCGCCGGACGGCCGTTGGCCGGTCCGGGCGCTGCCTGACTGCGATGGCGGGAAGTACTGGCCCTGTAATGCATTCCGGTTGCCGGGCGCCGGGTTGTAGGCGTTCTGGTAGGGGCGGCCCTGGCCATAGGGGTTGCCGAAGCCTGGCCCTGCAGAATAGCCGGTGCCCGCATGGACTGCGGTGCTGGCCAGCATGACGCTGGCGGCAAGGCAGGCGGCCATCTGGCGGAGCTGTGTTTTCATGCGTTCACTTCTCCCGGGTTCGAGATGGATGGTGTCAGTTGGCGAATCTTGTCACCGGGTTCATTGCCGCTGGCGCGCCTGGCCGGTATTCCGGAGGAACACGTTCCCTGTTGCGTTGCCCCCACCAGTCGCCGCCGACCGCTGGATTGTCATGATCGCGTTCGTATTGCCAGGTGTGGTCCAGATAGCCGGTATGTTGCAGGCGATGCAGGTCCGAGTTCTGGATTTGCGCATAGTGAAAGCCGTAACCCTTGTGGTTTTCCTGGCCATGTGCGTGGGCGAGGTCGGTGCCCGGGGGATTGCGCAGGGTGTCCGAACCGGAGCGCAGGTACCGGGGCCGGCTGCGGTTCAGGTCCACGCGACGGATCTCCTGGTGAATCCAGCCGCGGTCGGCCGAAGCGACTTTGGGATCATCGCCCAGTGCGCGCAGGCGGGCTTCGTGATCGTATTTGCGGTTGTACAGCGGATTCCTGCCGGGCCGGTCGGCGGTGCCCCGGTCGCTGTAGCCGGGACGGCGCGGATCGAAGCCCGGCGTCGAGGCGTATTTTGCCTGCTGCTGGTAGAACCAGTTGCGGCGCGTGTCGATGGCGGCCCGACTGTACCGGTTGGTCGCATGGTCGCCGGACGCATAGGCACCGGTTTGCGAGGATCCGGGGGCGCCGGACTGCGCGGCGCAGGCGGAATGTGGTGGCCATGAAACAATTGCTGCCAACAGCAGTACGCGTAGCGTTAATCCTTTCATATCATGTTCCTTGTCCACATTCATGCGCGCATTGTTCCATCGGCGGATTGTTTTGTCAATTGTTAATAAATATAATGCATGTTGTCTTGCCCGTGTCATCTGTGACTGCAACAATGGATCGCAGGCGGTCGGGTCGAGAGACGGGACAGTTGTGTCGTTCGTACGCTGGGGGAATCATGGAATTTGCATTTGTACCGTGGCATCAGATGACGCAGGCATTGAACCGGCAGCAGTTGCAGCACCTGCTGCAGATGGATCCGGGGCGCCGGTTTCAGCATTTCATCAGGGAAGCGGTATGGAAATGCCGCATATGGGGGCTGGAATGCGACGATCGCTGGGCATGTCTGCCGGCGGCTTCAGATGGACAGCCTGCGTTTCTGATGTGGCCGGCGGCGGAACTGGCGCTTCATTTCCGCGACCATGCAGGTCAGGGGCGATGGCGGGATTTTCGCGCCGCAGCGTTTGATCGGCATGATCTGCTGATGAACCTGTTGCCGCGTCTCGACGTCGCAGGTGTGCGGGCCGGGATCTTCTTCACCGATGACAGTGTGGGGGTGTCGGTTGCGCCCGGCCGTATCCTTGAAGCCATGCGCCAGGTCGAACACTTGTGGGAAGATTGGGTGATGGTACATGACTGAGTCCCCCCGGCCGGGTGGGTGTTGAAATCGGCAATGATTGCCTCATATACCGCTCAGATCATTTTCGGGGACCGTCATGAGAATCGACAAGCTGACCACACAATTCCAGCAGGCGCTGGCCGATGCGCAAAGCCTGGCCGTTGGACAGGACAACCAGTACATCGAGCCGCAACATGTACTGGCTGCGCTGCTGGACAACCAGGAAGGCGGCAGCGCTTCGCTGATTGCGCGTGCCGGTGGCAATGCGCGTGCGTTGCGCACGGCGCTGCAAGGCGCCATCGAACGTCTGCCGAAAGTGGAAGGTCATGGCGGCGAAGTGCAAATTTCGCGCGATCTGAACAACCTGCTCAACATGACGGACAAAGACGCGCAGAAGCGCGGTGACCAGTTCATCGCCAGTGAGCTGTATCTGCTTGCTGCCTGCGATGACAAGGGCGAAACCGGACGATTGCTCAAACAGCACGGCATCACCCGCCAGGCGCTCGATGCCGCGGTGACGCAGATGCGTGGCGGCCAGGGTGTGCATGGCGCCGAAGCCGAAGGGCAACGCGAGGCACTGACCAAATACACACTCGATCTGACCGATCGTGCCCGGTCGGGCAAGCTTGATCCGGTCATCGGTCGCGACGACGAAATCCGCCGTACGGTGCAGGTACTGCAGCGGCGTACCAAGAACAATCCGGTGCTGATCGGTGAACCCGGCGTGGGAAAAACCGCCATTGTCGAAGGATTGGCCCAGCGCATCGTCAACGGCGAGGTGCCGGAGTCGCTCAAGGACAAGCGCGTGCTGGTGCTCGACATGGCCGGGCTGCTTGCAGGTGCCAAATATCGCGGCGAATTCGAGGAACGCCTGAAGTCGGTGCTCAAGGAAGTGGCTCAGGACGAAGGTCGCATCATTCTGTTCATCGATGAACTGCACACCATGGTCGGCGCAGGCAAGGCCGAAGGCGCCATGGATGCCGGCAACATGCTCAAGCCGGCGCTGGCCCGGGGTGAACTGCATTGCATCGGTGCCACCACGCTCGATGAATACCGCAAATACATCGAAAAGGATGCGGCGCTCGAACGCCGTTTCCAGAAGGTCCAGGTCGATGAGCCGAGTGTGGAAGACACCGTGGCGATCCTGCGCGGCCTGCAGGAGAAATACGAGCTGCACCACGGCGTGGACATCACCGATCCGGCCATCGTGGCTGCGGCAGAATTGAGTCACCGCTACATTACCGACCGTTTCCTGCCGGACAAGGCAATCGACCTGATCGACGAGGCCGCCTCGCGCGTGCGCATGGAAATCGACTCCAAGCCGGAGTCGATGGACAAGCTCGATCGTCGCCTGATCCAGCTCAAGATCGAACGCGAGGCGGTGAAAAAGGAAAAGGACGAGGCGTCGCTCAAGCGTCTGGCGCTGCTGGAAGAGGAAATTGGCCGCCTGGAACGCGAATACGCCGATCTGGAAACGGTGTGGAAAGGCGAGAAGGCCATGGTGGCCGGCACGCAGCACATCAAGGAGCAACTCGATCACGCGCGCGTGGAAATGGAAGACGCGCGCCGTCAGGGCAACTGGCAGAAGATGTCGGAGATCCAGTATGGCCGCATTCCGCAGCTGGAATCGCAGCTGACCCAGGCGCAGCAGGCCGAGAGTAGCGAACAGGCTACGCCCAAGCGGTTGCTGCGCACCCAGGTGGGCGCCGAGGAAATCGCGGAAGTGGTGTCGCGCGCCACGGGTATTCCGGTGTCCAAGATGATGGAAGGTGAACGCGACAAGCTGCTGCATATGGAAGACGTGTTGCACAAGCGGGTTGTCGGGCAGGATGAAGCCGTGCGGCTGGTGTCGGATGCGATCCGCCGTTCGCGTTCCGGGTTGGCCGATCCCAACCGTCCCTATGGATCGTTTCTGTTTCTTGGGCCGACCGGCGTGGGCAAGACCGAGTTGTGCAAGTCACTGGCCGGGTTTCTGTTCGACAGCGAAGAACACCTGGTGCGCATCGACATGAGCGAATTCATGGAGAAGCATTCGGTGTCGCGGCTGATTGGTGCCCCTCCCGGCTATGTCGGCTACGAGGAAGGGGGGACGCTCACCGAGGCCGTACGCCGCAAGCCATACAGCGTGATTCTGCTGGACGAGGTGGAAAAGGCGCATCCGGACGTGTTCAACGTGCTGCTGCAGGTGCTCGACGATGGTCGCCTGACCGATGGACAGGGGCGCACGGTCGATTTCAAGAACACGGTGATCGTGATGACGTCCAACCTGGGCTCGCAGATGATCCAGCAGATGAGCGGCGATCCTTATGCTGCGGTCAAGGACGCCGTGATGAGCGAGGTGAAAAGCTATTTTCGCCCCGAGTTCATCAACCGCATTGACGAAGTGGTGGTGTTCCACGCGCTCGGCAGCGCCCACATCCATTCGATCGCAGCACTGCAGCTGGAAGCGCTGCAGCGGCGGCTGGCTGCGATGGACATGGGTCTGGAGGTCAGTGATGCCGCACTCGACGAACTGGCCCGGGCCGGTTTCGATCCGGTGTTCGGCGCACGGCCGCTCAAGCGCGCCATCCAGTCGCAACTGGAAAATCCGCTGGCGCGGGAAATCCTTGCCGGACGTTTCATGGCCAAGGACATCATCAGCGTCGATTACCGTGACGGCGTCATGGTGTTCGGTAAGTAATGGCAGTCTGCTCCGCCGTCAGGCGGGGCAACCGACGCGGCGACGGCGATCCGGCAGGAGGCCGGCTATGCGGCGCAGTGCACTGTCGCCAGTCAGGAGGTCGTTTTGCGGCAGAAGCAATAGATGAAGCGCTGTTCCTTGCCGCCTGGTGTCCGGTGGGATTCCCGTTTGTGGCCAAGCAGGATGAACGGTTCGCCAAATGTGCCGTGCAGACTGCCGGCGCTGTAGCGTACCACGGGCAGTCCGCTGCACTGTTCCGGGCCATCTTCGGCAAATGTCGCCACAATCACCAGTCCGCCCGGTTTGACGGCATGCAGAACGGTCTGTACGTAGCGCTCGCGCGCTTGCGGCGAAGTGAGGAAATGAAACACGGCCCGGTCATGCCAGACATCATAGGCATGCCTTTCCAGTTCGACATCCAGAATATCGGCTTCCATCCAGCGTACCTGACCCGCGTTTTCACCCATGCGTTGCTGTGCTGCTGCCAGCGCAGCGGCAGACAGGTCCAGAACGGTTATCTGCCGGTGTCCCGCGTCGACCAGATCGTCGGCCAGCGTCGAGGCGCCGCCACCCACATCGATGATGGCTTGTCCGGGCAGGATATTGGCCTCGCGGATGCATTGCAGCGACAGGGCCGCGTGTTCCTGAAACCAGCTGACTTCGGTGACCATCCGGCTGGAATAGATGTGTTCCCAGTGTGCCTTGGTTTCCATGGTGTGTTTCCCCAAACAGGCCGATGCGGAGCCTGAGTCGTTGCACGCGGCCGTTGCCGCCATTCCGATGATGAATCCGTGTCATTCCCGCGCTTTTTCGTTTCATATTATGCCACTGAAGTATTCGTTCCGGATATTGACGACGATTTCTGATTGTGGGCTTGTCGGGGTGACGGTCATGCCGCATTGATTGAGTGCTGCAATGTCCGCCTGGATTTTTTAAAACAGCCTTGCAATCCATCCCTCCAGATCGACGTCGCGATCACGCGGATTTAATCACCGCACCATTAAATAACATTTAAATATTTTTAAATGAATGCGATTCTTTTATCAATTTTCTATGAAATGAAGCGTTGTACTTAAAAAATGTCCAAGAATGAAGTAAGATTCGACCTGTGGTAATAATTTATCTGAAAGGGGAAAACACATGCCAACCTATGCCGAATTGCAGGAGCAGATCAAAAAACTTCAGCAGCAGGCAGAAGCGATCAAACAAGCCGAGATCGATGCTGTCCTGGCCGACATGAAACGCAAAATCAGTCAATACGGCTTGACTGCGGAACAACTGGGTTTTGGTTCCGGATCAAAAAAAACGGCAAGGAAAACAGCCGCAGGCAAGGAAGTGAAAGTGACGTACCGCAATGGTGAAAAAATCTGGTCGGGAGCGGCTCGTGGCAGAAAACCCCAATGGGTGCTGGATGTCCAGGCTGCCGGTGAAGATATTGAAAAATATCGTGTGAGCTGATTCAGGAGCGTATTGCGCATCAATCCTGATGCGGATTACCCGGTGTTCTTTTGCCGTGGCGAGGCTGAAATCTGGATAATCCGCTGGAGAATGTCCTTCATTTTTTCTTCCTGGCATCTTCATCCAGCTGTTTCAGCAGCGTCAGTTTTTCGCCAATCCTGATCTCCATGCCACGTGGCACCGGTTGATACCAGGCCGGTTCCTGCATGTCATCCGGCATGTAGGTTTCGCCGGCTGCGTAGGCATTGGGTTCATCATGGGCATAGCGATATTCGTGTCCATAGCCCAGTTCTTTCATCAGCCGGGTGGGGGCATTGCGCAGGTGTATCGGAACCTCACGGCTCTGATCCTGCTTCACGAAGGCTCTTGCCTGGTTGTACGCCAGGTAGCCCGCATTGCTTTTGGCCGCGACAGCCATGTAGATCACGGCTTGACCCAGTGCAAGTTCTCCTTCCGGACTGCCCAGCCGGTCATAGGTGGCGGCCGCATCGTTGGCGATCTGGATGGCTCGCGGATCGGCGAGACCGATGTCTTCCCATGCCATGCGGATGATGCGCCGTGCCAGGTAGTGCGGATCGGCGCCGCCGTCGAGCATGCGCGTTAGCCAGTACAGTGCGGCATCGGGGTGCGAACCGCGTACCGATTTGTGCAGCGCGGAAATCTGATCGTAGAACACATCACCGCCCTTGTCGAAGCGGCGTGCGCCATGGCTGGCAATCTCGGCCACGAATGCTGCATCGACGTGGGTGACGCCTGCGGTTTGTGCGGCCCAGGCGACCTGTTCAAGCAGGTTGAGCAGACGGCGCGCGTCGCCGTCTGCCTGGCGGATCAGGCTGGTGACGGCTGCCTGCTCGAAATGCAGTTGCGGGTATTCGCGGTTGCGGGCGCGGTCGAACAGGCCGGCCAGGTCGGCATCGTCAAGCGCCTTGAGCACATAGACCTGAGCGCGGGACAACAGGGCCGAGTTGACCTCGAACGAAGGGTTTTCTGTAGTGGCGCCGACAAAGATCACCAGTCCGGATTCGATATACGGCAGTAGCGCATCCTGTTGTGCCTTGTTGAAGCGGTGGATTTCGTCGATGAACAGCAAGGTCTGTCGCCCATGTTGTTCACGGGCGTGTTCGGCGCTGTCGATGGCGGCGCGAATGTCCTTGACGCCGGCCATGACAGCGGAAAGTGCAATGAACTCGCAGTCGAAGGCATGAGCCATCAAACGTGCCAGCGTGGTCTTGCCGACGCCAGGTGGTCCCCACAGGATCATGGAATGTGCATGCCTGCTGTCAAAGGCGGCGCGCAACGGTTTGCCGGGATCGAGCAGCTGTCGCTGGCCCACCACCTCGTCGAGCGCATGCGGGCGTAGCCGTTCGGCAAGCGGTGCAGGTGGATCGCTGGGCGGGAACAGGTTGCGGGTCACGGTGTGTCGGAGAGCACGTCCGTGCCCGGTGGCGGTGTGAAACGAAAATCGCTTGCAGGCAGTGTCGGATTGCGTTCGATGTGTTGCAGACGCAGTTCCGTGCGCCCACCGAAGTTGTCGGTGATATCGAGCGCTACCAGTTCGTCGCCATTGAAACCCATGCGGATGCTGCGGAAGCTCGAGTCGGCTTCGCGTGGCGTGGCGAGCAGCCAGTCGAGGCCATTGCGGCTGCCGTCGTCTGCCAGCGTGAAATAGCGTTCGATGGCATTGTCACCGGCCAGCAGTGCGGCCGGGCTGCTGCCGAGTGCCTTGTCCAGGTTGCGGATGGTCAGTTGCGCCAGATCGGCGTCGTATAGCCAGATTTTTTTGCCGTCGCCAATGATGACCTGTTCATATGGCGCGCGGTAGACCCAGCGGAACCGTCCCGGCCGGGAGAACTCCATGGTGCCGTCCGAGCGCTGGCGCACGGCGCCGTGGCTGTCGTAGACCGTCTGGCTGAACTGCGCGCGCGCAGTTCTGCTGTGCGCCACGAAGGCGTGCAGGGCATCGATGCCGCCGGCGTGGGCGGTGAGGGAACAGGTGACAAGCAGCAGGGTGAGCAAGGATTTCACGGATTCATTCCTGGCGTGGGAGGATGACCTCCCGGTTGCCGTTGGGTTGGGGAGCGCTGACGATGCCAGCCCGTTCCATGGCTTCGACCATACGGGCGGCACGGTTATAACCAATGCGCAGCTGGCGCTGTACCGCGGATATCGAAGCGCGGCGCGTGCGCACGACCAGACTGACGGCCTCGTCGTAGAGCGGGTCGGTTTCCGCATCGCCTTCCCCGGGTTCGGCGCCATCGTCGCTGGCGCGTGTTTCGAGGATGTCGGGCAGGTAGTGTGGTTCGCCCAGTCGTTTGAGGTATTCGACCACCTTGTGCACTTCATGGTCGGCCACGAAGGCACCGTGCACGCGTTGCGGATAACCGGTGCCGGGCGGCAGGTAGAGCATGTCGCCCTGGCCGAGCAGGGTCTCGGCGCCCATCTGGTCGAGGATGGTGCGCGAGTCGATGCGGCTGGAAACCTGGAATGCCACCCGCGTGGGCACATTGGCCTTGATGAGGCCGGTGATGACATCCACTGAGGGGCGCTGGGTGGCCAGGATGAGGTGAATGCCCGAAGCGCGGGCTTTTTGTGCCAGCCGGGCGATGAGTTGCTCCACCGCTTTGCCGGCAACCATCATCAGGTCGGCCAGTTCGTCGATGATGACCACGATGAGCGGCAGTTCTTCGAGCGGCTCGGGTTCGGCAGGATTGAGCGCGAACGGGTTGGTGAGCGTCTCGCCGGATTTCCTTGCCTCGCGCAGTTTCTGGTTGAAGCCGGCCAGGTTGCGTACACCCAGTGCCGACATCAGCTTGTAGCGGCGTTCCATTTCCCCGACACACCAGTTAAGTGCCGAAGCGGCCTGTTTCATGTCGGTGACCACTGGGGTGAGCAGGTGGGGGATGCCATTGTAGACCGACAGTTCGAGCATTTTCGGGTCGACGAGGATCAGTCGCACCTGGCGCGCATCAGCCTTGTACAACAGGCTGAGGATCATGGCGTTGATCGCCACCGATTTTCCGGAACCAGTGGTACCGGCGACGAGCACATGCGGCATTTTCCCCAGGTCGGCCACCACCGGATGGCCTGCGATGTCCTTGCCCATGGCCAGCGTCAGCGGGCTGGCGGTGTCCTGGTAGATGCGTGATTCGAGAATCTCCGACAGGCGCACGATCTCGCGCTTCGGATTGGGCAACTCCAGCGCCATGGCGCTCTTGCCGGGAATGGTTTCGACCACACGTACGCTCACCACCGAGAGTGCGCGGGCCAGGTCTTTGGACAGGTTGATGATCTGGCTGCCCTTGACGCCGGAGGCGGGCTCGATTTCATAGCGGGTGATGACCGGGCCGGGCAGGGCGGCTACCACGCGCACCTGTACATTGAATTCGCTGAGCTTGCGCTCGATCAGGCGCGAGGTGAATTCAAGAGTTTCGCTCGCCACACCTTCGCCCGGGCCGCCGGCCATGTCGAGCAGGTGCAGCGGCGGCAACTGGCTGTCCGGCAGTTCGGCGAACAGCGGTGCCTGCTTCTCGCTTTCGGCACGGGTGGATTTCTCGATGCTGACCACCGGCGTTTCGATCACGACCGGCTCCTGCTGGGCATAACGTTGCTTCTGTTCCTGTACCACGGCTTCGCGGCGGCGGGTGGCGCTGGCGCCGACGGCCTTGATCTGCCATCCGCTGCGGCGTTCGGCAAACCACATCCAGCCCTGTTCCAGTGCGGTGCCGATGATCTCGGCGGTCCGTAACCAGCTGATGCCGGAAAACAGGCTCCAGCCTGCCGCCATGAGCAGCAGCAGTGTGAGCGTGCTGGAGGTGAATCCCGGCCATTGCAGCATCAGGTCGTTTTCCAGTGTGCCGACCACACCGCCGGCCTGTTCCGGCAGCAGGGCGTCGAAACGGTGCAGGCGCATCGATTCGAGACCGCTGCTTGCCAGCAGCAGCAACGCAAAACCTGCACCATGGAGGAAGGCGTGCCATGATGGCGCGGGCCGTTCGGCGGGGTTGCGCGCCTCGCGGATACCGCGCCAGGTCGTGACCAGTCCGAGCACCACCCACCAGTAGCCGGAGAAGCCGAACAGCGAAAACAGTGCGTCGGCGATCCACGCACCGGGCGCGCCACCCAGGTTGGTGACCGATCCCTGGCCGCTGTGGGTCCAGCCAGGGTCCTGCGGCGAGTAGCTGAGCAGTACCAGCGCGAGCCCCAGTGCTGCACAGCCAGGCAGCAGCCAGAACAGTTCGCGTGGCAGAGCACCAGCCGGGTCGGATGCGTGACGGGAGGTCGTGCGATTGCGGGAAGCGAAACGAAACATGCGAGGGCATCCGTCGGATATTGGCAAAATTATAACGTGAAGCAGGTTAACCGTTGCGCCAATCCTGCTAGAATTCCTGGGTCATATACAGAATTCATGGAGTCACGCGAAAATCATGAGCACAACCAGACACGCACGCCTGCTGATTCTCGGATCGGGACCGGCAGGTTACACCGCTGCAATCTACGCAGCCCGCGCTAATCTTCAGCCCCTGCTGGTGACCGGTATGGCTCAGGGCGGTCAGCTGATGACGACCACCGAAGTGGATAACTGGCCCGCTGACGTCGACGGGGTGCAAGGCCCGGAACTGATGGAACGCTTTGAACGCCATGCCCGCCGTTTCAACACCGAGATCGTGTTCGATCACATCCACACCGCGCAGCTGACCAGCAAGCCGTTCACCCTGATCGGCGATCAGGGAACCTACACCTGCGATGCGCTGATCATCGCCACCGGTGCCTCGGCCATGTATCTCGGGCTGGAATCGGAGCAGAAGTTCCTCGGCCGTGGTGTGTCGGGCTGTGCCACCTGCGATGGATTTTTCTACCGCAACCAGTCGGTGGCCGTCATCGGTGGCGGCAATACCGCTGTCGAAGAAGCGCTGTACCTGGCCAACATCGCCAGCCACGTGACGCTGGTGCATCGACGCGACAGATTCAAGTCAGAGCGTATCATGATCGACCGGTTGATGGAAAAGGTCAATGAGGGCAAGATCACGCTGGCGTTGCATTCCGAACTGCAGGAAGTGCTCGGCGACGATTCAGGGGTGACCGGCATGCGCCTGCGCTCGACCGAAACCGGCGCTCTGCGGGATGTGGCAGTCACCGGTGTGTTCGTCGCCATTGGCCACAAGCCCAATACCGACCTGTTTGTCGGTCAGCTCGAAATGAGCGGTGGCTATCTGGTCACCCGCGCGGGGCAGGGCGGGAATGCGACCGCAACCAGCATCGCCGGGGTGTTCGCCGCGGGTGATGTGCAGGATCACGCTTACCGCCAGGCCATCACCAGCGCGGGTAGCGGTTGCATGGCGGCGCTGGACGCCGACCGCTACCTTGAATCGCTGACCTGATCCGATGCCATGACCAGCCGTCAGTCCCGTAACTGCGATCCCTGCGACAGCGCACTGTTTCGCGCGGTCGTAAGCGATGTGCAGCCGCTGGCCGCCGACGGCCGCATTGCATCGCAGTCGCCAGTGTTGCGGCCACTGCGGCGCCGGATCACAGAAACGCTGCCGACCGTGCATGACCGGCTAAGCGATGGCCTCTTCGGCGATGATGCCGAGGTACCCGATGGCGATGCGCCGGCGTTTCTGCGCAGCGGCATGCAGCGCGACACCCTGCGTCGTCTGCGCCGTGGTCACTGGGCCATTCAGGCCGAACTCGATCTGCATGGCATGGTGCGCGACGAGGCGCGCCTGGCCGTGGCTGGTTTCCTTGCGCGCAGTGTACGTCAGGGCCAACGTTGTGTGCGTATCATTCATGGCAAGGGGCTGGGATCTTCCCATCGCCGGCCGGTATTGCGGGGACTGGTTGCACACTGGCTCGTCCAGTGCGACGAGGTGCTCGCCTGTTGTCAGGCGCGTCAGGCTGATGGTGGCAGTGGCGCGGTGGTCATACTGTTGAAATCGGGCGTGGCCCGGTAAAGGAATCGGCAATGCAGGAATTTTCCCTACCTTCCACGGGTGGACAGACATTTCACTGGCACGATGCGCGTGGCAAATGGCTGGTGGTGTATTTTTATCCCAAGGACGACACACCGGGATGTACGGTTGAAGGTTCCGATTTTCGCGACCTGCATGACGGATTCGAGCGCCTGGGTGCGCGTATAGTCGGCGTTTCACGCGACAGTCTGGCTTCGCACGAGCGCTTCAAGGCCAAGCTGGGGCTGCCGTTCGAATTGCTGTCGGATGCGGAGGGTACGGTATGTGCCCTGTTCGATGTGATCCACAGCAAGAAGATGTATGGCAAGGATGTGGTGGGTATCCAGCGCAGCACCTTCCTTTATGATCCGTCGGGCACGCTGGTGCAGGAGTGGCGTGGCGTGCGTTCGGCCGGCCACGCACAGGAAGTGCTGGATCAACTCAAAACACTGGCGGAGAAACAATAGATGTCGAGCAAGCCTGCAGTGGCCACCAAACTGTTCGTGCTGGATACCAATGTGTTGATGCACGATCCGACCAGTCTGTTTCGTTTCGAAGAACACGACGTGTTCCTGCCAATGGCGACACTGGAAGAACTCGACCAGCACAAGAAGGGCATGACTGAAGTGGCGCGCAATGCGCGTCAGGCCAGCCGTTTCCTCGACGAGATCGTTTCCGGCTCCGAAGCCTCCATCGAGGAGGGCATCGGACTGTACAGCAAGAGCCGCAAGTCGGCCACCGGCCGACTGTACTTGCAGACCCGTGCGATGCAGGGCAACCTGCCCGAGACCTTGCCTTCGGTCAAGGTTGACAACCAGATTCTCGGCGTGGTGTTGAGTCTGCGTCAGGAGCAGCCGGGACGTGCGGTGATCCTGGTGTCTAAAGACATCAACATGCGCATCAAGGCGCGCGCGCTCGGATTGCCTGCCGAAGATTACTTCAACGACAAGGTGCTCGAAGATACCGACCTGCTGTATTCGGGCATGCGCGAACTGTCAGCGGATTTCTGGGAGGCGCATCATAACGGCATGGAGTCCTGGCAGGTCGAGGGGCACACCTGGTACCGGATTCGCGGCCCGCTGGTGAGCCAGTTGCTGGTCAACGAGTTCGTCTACCTGGAAGGTGAATCACCGTTTCATGCCATCGTACGCGCAGTGGACGATCGCAGCGCCGAACTGCAGACCATTCGCGATTTCAGCCACCAGAAAAACAATGTCTGGGGCATCACCGCACGCAACCGCGAGCAGAATTTTGCACTCAATGTGCTGATGGACCCGGAGATCGATTTCGTCACGCTGCTGGGGCAGGCCGGTACCGGAAAGACGCTCCTGACGCTGGCGGCGGGGTTGACGCAGACGCTTGAACACAAGCGCTACTCGGAAATCATCATGACCCGGGTGACCGTGCCGGTGGGTGAGGACATCGGTTTCCTGCCCGGCACCGAGGAAGAAAAGATGAGCCCATGGATGGGCGCGCTCGAAGACAACCTCGACGTGCTCAACAAGACCGACGATGCAGCCGGCGACTGGGGCCGCGCCGCCACCCAGGACCTGATCCGTACGCGCATCAAGATCAAGTCGCTCAATTTCATGCGTGGACGCACCTTTCTCAATAAATTCCTGATCATCGACGAAGCGCAGAACCTGACGCCGAAACAGATGAAAACACTGATTACCCGGGCCGGGCCTGGCACCAAGGTGGTCTGTCTGGGCAATATCTCCCAGATCGACACTCCGTACCTGACCGAAGGCAGTTCCGGCCTGACCTACGTCGTCGACCGCTTCAAGGGATGGGAGCATGGCGGTCACATCACTCTGGCGCGTGGGGAACGTTCGCGTCTGGCCGACCATGCCGGAGAAGTCCTCTGAGATGGATTCCGGCATGAAAACCTGCCATTTGCAGGATGTCTCCACGCTGCAGCGGTTTTTTACCGAGATTGCGCAGGCATTTGCATTCCCGCGTGGCTTCGAAGCCGACATGGATGGTTTGTGGGACGCGCTGATCGAGGCGGAAGGGCCGCTGCGGCTGGTGTGGGAACGTCCCGGAACCACCCGCGATGCGTTGGGCGAGGAGTACTGGATGCTGCTGGAGATCCTCGCTGATGCGGTGGCCGAGCGTGGGGATTTCGAGCTGGTCTTGCGCTAGCCGTTCATAACAAGAGACCGTTCCGGAATTACTGAAAATTCGCACATGAAAAAACCCATACAACCAAAATGGTTTGCAGCGTTGCTGCTGTTGGTGGCGTCGGCGGGGGGGTACCAGTATTATCGCCTGGATCATGCGGCGGCTGGTCCGTTGATCCTGTATGGGGATGTGGATATCCGCGAGATTGACCTGGCATTCCGTCAGAGTGGCCGGTTGGCAACGGTGCAGGTCGATGAGGGTGCCCACGTGCATGCCGGGCAGATGCTGGCGACGCTCGACGACGTACCGTTTCGTGAAGCGCTGGCAGCCGCCCAGGCCAACGTGCAGGCGGCGCAGGCCAGGCTCGACCTGTTGCTTCACGGCAACCGGCCACAGCAGATTGCCGAAGCACGCGAAGCCGTGCATCAGGCCGAGGCGGTGGCCGCCAATGCCTCGGCCGACCTGGTGCGACAACAGTCGCTGCTCCCGGGCGGCACTGCCAGCCAGCGTACGGTTGACGCCGCACGCGCCGCCAGCGATGCTGCCCAGGCGAGCCTCGCCGCCGCGCGTCAGCAACTGGACCTGATGCTGGCCGGTTCGCGCAACGAAGACATCGCTGCCGCCCGGGCGCAACTGGCCGCCGCACGCGCCAACCGTGAGGCGGCACAGACGGCGTTGAACGACACCCGTCTGGAGGCCCCAGCGGACGCGATCGTCTTTTCGCGCATACGTGAAGCTGGCAGCATGGTCAGCCCGACCGCGCCGGTCTACATCCTGAGCCAGACCCAGCCGGTGTTCGTGCGCGCCTATGTAAGCGAGTCCGACCTCGGCCAGGTGGCGCCAGGCACTGTGGTAAAGGTGAGCAGCGATTCGTCCCCGACACAGTATGGCGGCACGATTGGTTTCGTGTCACCGCGGGCCGAATTTACGCCCAAGACCGTGGAGACGACCGATCTGCGCACCGATCTGGTCTATCGCATCCGCATCACCATCAACCATCCGGACCAGGCCCTGCGACAGGGAATGCCGGTGACCATCCGTGTGATGGGTCACGGACGGAACCCGACGTGAACGCATCGGTCCGGCCCGCAGCTTCGCCTGCTACGGCTATCGTGGTAGACGCGGTCAGCAAACGGTTTGGCAACTTCGAGGCGCTGCGTGAGGTGAATGCCACCATTGCCTATGGTCAACTTACCGGGGTCGTGGGGCCTGATGGCGCTGGAAAAACCACCTTGCTGCGCTTGCTGGCCGGATTGCTGACGCCGGATGCCGGTTACATTTCGGTCGCGGGATACGACACGGTACGCGAGGCCGATGATATTCATGTTGTTTCTGGATATATGCCACAACGTTTTGGTTTGTATGAAGACCTGAGCGTAATGGAAAACCTTCGCCTGTATGCCCGCCTGCGTGCGCTGCCCGCGGGTGAGCAATCGGGCGTATTTGGCGACCTGTTGGCATTCACCCGCCTGGAACCGTTTGTCGATCGTCTGGCCGGACAGTTGTCTGGCGGCATGAAGCAGAAACTTGGTCTGGCCTGTGCGCTCATGGCGCGGCCAAAGGTGTTGTTGCTGGACGAACCCGGCGTCGGGGTCGATCCGGTCAGTCGCCAGGAATTGTGGCGCATGGTCAATGAATTGACCGGGCAAGGGTTGGCCGTAGTGTGGTCGACGGCGTATCTGGACGAGGCCGAGCGCTGCGAGACTGTGCTGCTGTTCAATGGCGGTCAACTGGAATTTTCAGGAGCGCCGCAGGAACTGACCCGGCGTCTGACCGGACGCAGTTTCAAGATACCGGCGCCGCAGGGCGACCGGCGCCAGTGGTTGGCGCAGGCGCTGGACCTGCCTCAGGTCTGCGATGGCGTGATCCAGGGAGAGTCGTTGCGGGTGGTGCTGCGCGCCGGGGAAGATGCTGCGCCTGCAAGGCAGCTGGCGCTTGAGGCGGATAGCCGCATGGAGCCGGTGGCGCCACGTTTTGAAGATGCTTTCGTCGATCTGCTTGGCGGTGGCCCGGGCGGCACTTCGGTGCTGGCGCAGCATTTCGCGCCGGTACCAGTACATGCCGGAGCGACGGTGGCATGCCATGAACTGACACGCCGTTTTGGCAGTTTCGTGGCTGCCGACCGGGTGAATTTCGAGATCCGCCAGGGGGAGATCTTTGGCTTGCTCGGGCCGAACGGCGCGGGTAAATCCACCACCTTCCGCATGCTGTGTGGCCTGCTCAAGCCGACATCGGGCGAGGCGCGTGTGATGGGGATCGATTTGCGCAGTGCGCGTAGCGAAGCCAAGCGCCAGCTTGGCTATATGGCACAGAAATTTTCGCTCTATGGATTGCTGTCGGTGCGGCAGAAGGTTCTGCCGCAC
>JAJXUP010000146.1 GCA_021782795.1 Pseudomonadota bacterium
ATCACGCCGACCACGCCCAGCGGCTGGTAGCGGATCTCGCAGGTCGCCGGCCAGAACTGCCAGTCGGCCAGCATGCGCTTCGGTTTCATCCAGCGCTTGAGGTGCGCGCGCGCGTGGTCGATCGCGTGCAACACCGTCATCTCGTCGGCGAGCTGGCTCTCGTGGCGCGAGCGATGGCCGAAGTCGGCGCTCATCGCCGTGGCCAGATCATCGAAGCGTGTCTTGAACGCGCTGCGCAGGCGCCGGAGGTCATCCATGCGCTGCGCATAGTCGGGCGTGTGTTGCGCATGCGCCGCGCGCTGCGCGGCGAGCAGCGCGCGCAGGCTGGAATCGGAAATATGGGTGTCCATGACGGCCTCCGGACGGGTGACAGCGCGGGCGCGGCGTGTTTTGCTGCGCGTCCGAATCCAGAGCATACGCCTTGCATGACACTCGAACCCTCACCCCAACCCCTCTCCCGACGGGAGAGGGGAATCCCGGTGCAAACGTACGTGCAGGAGACCCGATGAGCGCCCTTCGCCCCTACGGCCACGCCCTTCCGCGTCTCGGCGCGCGCTGCTACGTCGATCCGGCGGCGACCGTGATCGGCGATGTCGAACTGGGCGATGACGTCTCGTTCTGGCCCGGCGCGGTCGCGCGCGGCGACGTCAATTCCATCCGCATCGGCGCGCGCAGCAACATCCAGGACGGCGCGGTGCTGCACGTCACCCACGACGGCCCGTACACGCCCGGCGGCATGCCCTTGCTCATCGGCAGCGACGTCACCGTCGGCCACGGCGCGATCCTGCATGCCTGCACCGTGGAGGACCTGTGCCTGATCGGCATGCACGCCACCGTGCTCGACGGCGCCGTGGTCGGCCGCGGCGCGATGATCGGCGCCGGCGCGCTGGTGGCGCCCGGCAAGCGCGTCGGCGCCGGCGAGCTGTGGCTGGGCAATCCGGCACGCCGCGTGCGCGAGCTCAGCGGGCGCGAGCTGGAACAGCTCGCCTATTCCGCCGCGCACTACGTGCGGGTGAAGGATCGCTATCTCGCGCCCCGAGAAAATGCGTCTTCCCGGTGATGGGTCGCCCGTGCCCGGGCTCCCAAGGGCCGTCATGCAGACGATGGCCTGCCGGCGCAGCTCAAGCAGTCATTGCTCAGTGCGCGCGCGGGTTCAATCCTTTCCAGATCGAGTCAAGCAAGGTTCCGCCAGGATCAAGGTTCTGTTCCCAGTACATCACACCACCCAGATGCTGCGTCCTTACGTAGGCAGCCTTGGCGGCAATGGACCGGGGATCATCATAGGTCACGAAGGTCCGGGTGGTGGCATTCCACAGGTAAGGCGCCTTGGCTCGGGCATCCCAGTATCGCTGGTAGCCGTGCTTGTTGATGTAACTGCGGGTCAGCTCGGGCCACGGCAGCATGCCCTGAAAATGACCGTAGGGCTGATAGAGACCTCGATGTTCGGGTCGGACCTCGGCGAATGCGCGGCCATAGAACGCCACACCAATGATGATCTTGTTGCGTGGAACACCCGCTGCAAGAAACTCGTGAACGGCCCGATTCGTCGTGCGCGCGTCGGCAGGGGCCCATTTCGACGCATAAAGCCCGGTGTGGTTGCCGGTTGTGGGAGTCATGCTGTTGACAAAGTCGTACGTCATCAAGTTGAACCAATCCACGTAGCGGGATATCGCGGGAATGTCGATGCCACTGACGAACGGCCCGTCGGCGATCGCGACGCTGAGCGTGTAATGGCGTGCTCCGACATGGCCGTCGCCGCTTCCGGCACGATCCAGCGACTCCCGGATGTCCTTGAGAAGCAGGGTGAAATCGCCGCGATCCGCGGGGCTGGACCTGATCCCGGATTCACTGTGTCCGGGATACTCCCAGTCGACATCCAGCCCGTCCGCGCCGGTGCGCTGCAGAAGCTGCGCGGCGGTCTGTGCAAAAGTATGCCGCCCTGCGGCGGTGCTGGCCGCCTCGGAGAAGCCGCCTGCTTCCCAGCCGCCCACCGAGATGTCCACCCGCAAATGCGGATCTTGCGTCTTGAGAGCCAGAATGGGGCGCAGACGCTGCGCGGCGGCGGCATCGAGCTCGACTCGGGCGTGTTTCAGCTCGGCAAACGCGAAGATGAGCGTATCAATCTTGTCGAGATTCCGATCCTCGATCGGGTTCCACTGGGTCACGTATCCGACCACCCGATAGGTACCCGCAACGGCCGGCCTAGCCAGGGCAATGCCCAGTCCGGCCAGCAGCATCAGCAGGACCATTGGTCGACATGAAAGGAAATCGCCGTGATGGCGTGAACTCATGGAGCTTCTCCTGTCGCTTGTGGAACAGCCACAAGGAACCATACGGATGACGCGCGCGCATTTCGAGCCAAGAAATGCGGGCCGGGAATGCCCCGGCCCGCATGGTCACCACACCAAATCTTTCTAATCAGAACTTGTAATTCAGCCGTGCAATGTACTCACGGCCGCTCTTGTACTGCGCGTAGAGCTCGCTCTGGTTACCCTGGGCATATTCATGATAGGTGGAATCCAGCAGATTCAGCGCATCGAAGCTCACCGAGAAATTCCGATCGAAGGCCCATGTCGCATTCGCATCCAGCTCGGCGTAATCGCCAACGATGGTGCTTGGCGCGCCCGCGACATAGCCCCCGGCCAGATAATGACTCTGCCAGCCATAGGAGACGTTTGCCGTGAGCGGTCCCTTCTCGAAATATGGGCTGAAGTTGTAGGACAGCTTCGAGTTGTATGGCAAGGGCCCGCCTGTCTGCGTGCTGCCGTCCGTATAAGTCACGTTGGCACGCAAGCCGAAACCGGTATGCCCAAAGGGCTGCTGGTAGCTCAGTTCCAGACCCTTGACATCGGCGCGCCCGCCATTCTGCGGGCGGATAATGCTGTAATTGCAGATGCCGGTCGCGTTGCAGCTTCCTGCCGGAAGCTGTGCGTACAGGTTGGGGGCTGTCGTATAGAGGCCGTTGAACAGTTGTTCGATTCCGGTACCCTGGGTGATGTAATTCAACACGTCCTTGTAGAAAACCGACGCCGCCAGCACTGATTCGTTGTTGAAGTACCATTCGACCGAGGCGTTGTAGTTGATCGATTTGTAGGGGTTGAGGTGCGCGTTGCCTCCGGCACCCGTCAGCACCGTATCGTTGGTTTCGGTGTATGGCGTTTCCTGGTTGTAAGGAGCCCAGGCAATCGCCTCCGCGACGGCTCCGCGAATGATGACATCAGGCGTCACGTTGTAGGCGATGTTGAACGACGGCAAGACGTTGTTGTGCGCATTGCCGACCGTCTGATAACTGCCCGGGGGCGGCGGCAGGCTGCCAACCAGACTCTGGCTCAGGACAAAGCCCGACGAGTCGATCAGGGTGTGAACCAGGCGTACTCCGATATTGCCGTGCAGATTGTCGTTTCCGAAATCGAGTTGCGCATAGCCGGCCTCGCTCTTCTGGGCGACACCGAACGTATTCCCGTAGACGTAGGGTGCATAGAGGTTGTTGAACAGCCCCGGCGTCGCGAGAACATAGTTCGTTACCGATCCCGGACCGGCTGGCTGCACATGGAATACGCTGCCCGGGAAGAAGTTAAGGCTGCTGAGCCCCGACAGGTTGGTCAGCGAGCCGGCACCGATACCTGCCAGGGTCGTCACCGGTACACCGGTGTAGACGTCCAGGGTCTGACCTTCATGGTGCATCGCATAGCGAACGCCAACCTGAAGGCTGTTGAAGAAGCCGTCAAGGTCATACTTGAAGTCAGCCTGCGCATAATTGTCGCGGGCGTAATACGGCAACTGCCCGTAATTGCCCATGAAGTAATAGCCCGCCCAGTTTGCCGGGTTCTGTGCTGCTGCCGGGTTGGTGAAGTTGAAGCCCTGGCTGATGCTCCAGTTGTAGCCTCCGAAGTAGACCGGCTCAATGAAGGCCTGCGTGATCGGATCATGCGAGGTACTTACGCCGGCCTGCCCCGAAAGCGTCCACCCGTAACCATGGTATGCCGCGCGCAAATCCACGCCCTTGGTGGTTATGGTGGCGCTTCGAACCTGGTTGTCGAAGATGGTGGCACCGGCGCCCGGACAGGTCGGCGTCGTCGATGGATCGCACTGGCTGCCGGCGATGATGACGCCGTTCGGGCCCTGGACCAGATTGCTGATCCCTTTCTGCGTGCTGGCCAGCCACGTCGGGAACGCATACATCGACTGGTTCCAGTTGTCGAGCTTGTCCTTCAAGTACATCAGGCTGAGGGTTGCATCGAACCGGCTGTTCGGGCGGAACTCGATATTGCTCACCACGCTGTTGCGCTTCTCGGTCTGCTGGAAATACGCGGCGTTTATCTCGTTGGGCATGATCGCGGTCGACTGGATCTGCCCGTTGGTGATCTGGCTTTGCACCGCAGGATTGACGGCCGCGATCTGCGCTACAGGCGTGTAGCCGAAGATCTCTTCACCTTCCCGGTTGGTGACCTGCTCGTAATGCTCCGCAGCAACATCGACGCCCCAAGTGTTGTCCGCATTCTTCCAGCTGTAGAACAGTGAGGCGTCCGGTTTGCCTTTGCTGGCCATGTCGTTGTAGTTGTAGGCGACCGAAGCCCGCAGGGTGTTGGCAGGCAGGTCGAGGGGCTGCAGCGTGTGCATGATGATGGTGCCGCCGATGCTGCCTTCGGGCAGCCGGGCCTCTGGACTCTTGTAGATCTCGAGCTTGCCGAGAATCTCGGGCGGCAGCAGCGAATAGTTGAATCCGCGATTGGGCTGGTCGCCATACAGCCAC
>JAJXUP010000147.1 GCA_021782795.1 Pseudomonadota bacterium
AGGCACGGTACGGCACGATCTACGCGCTGGAAGGCCTCGAGGTGGTGTTGATCAGTGCAGCGTTCGATCAGGACGTCAGCATGGCGTTCGTCGATGACGGTGTGTACCAGCTCGTCAAGGGGCAACACACCAAGGCGATCGGCATCAAGAATTTCTCGCCGACGTATCGCGCGCTGGAGGGGTATGACATCGAAAAGTTGTACGTCGATCAGGACTCGCTCGAAAGCCGCGGTCTGACCGAGGCCGACCTGCTGGTGCCTGTTGAAGTGCTGCCGACGTCCGAAATGGCCGAGATGATGCGGTCGCAAGACGTGCTAATCAGTTTTTGAGGGAGAGTGTGGATGCTGCACATCGTCAATAAATCCCCGGGCGAAAACAGTACGCTGGCAAGCTGTCTGCGTATCGCGCGTGGTGGCAAGGATGTCCTGCTGCTGACCGAAGACGGGGTCTATGCCGTCACGGCCGGAAGCAAGGCTGCTGAAGAAGTTCGCGCTGCCATGGGCGACGTGCGGGTCTATGCGCTGTGGCCGGATGTCGAGGCTCGCGGCATGCAAGACCGTGTTCTGGATGGCGTGAAAATGGTCGACTATGCCGGCTTTGTCGATTTGGTGGTTGAATGTGACAACGTTCAATCGTGGTTGTAACTGGTTAACGGACAAATTAAGGAACGGATCATGCCTGAACTCGAAGTGAATGGAAAAACCTATCAGACGGATGAAGAAGGTTATCTCATCAATCTTGGCGACTGGAACGAAGACGTGGCCAAAGTGCTGGCCGAAGGCGAGAAGGTCGAAATGAGCGACAACCACTGGGAAGTGGTCAATTTTCTGCGTGAATATTACAACGACTTCCAGATCGCTCCGGCAGTTCGTGTGCTGACCAAGGCCATTGGCAAGAAGTTCGGTCCGGACAAGGGCAACAGCAAGTACCTGTACGAGCTGTTCCCGTACGGTCCGGCCAAACAGGCGTGCAAGATCGCTGGCCTGCCCAAACCGACCGGCTGTATCTGACGTCGTATCTGTACCGGTCGGTCGACTGACTGGCCGGTAGGGGAAGCTGGTTCTGCGGAATCGGCTTCGATTGGAATTCGGGACTTGAACCAGGCGCTCGCATGTCTTCAATCACCATATTTTTCGCAATTCTGTTCTACCTGGCGACGCTGGTGCTGGTCGGCGGGGTTGCGTACAAAATCTACCGCTACGCCAACACACCGGCGCCGCTCAAAATTCCAACCATGCCCGCGCCGCTCACCCGAACGGGTGTTGCCTATCGCCTGGGGCGCGAGGTGGTACTGTTTGAAAGCCTGTTCAAATCCAATAAATGGACTTGGGTATTCGGCTGGATGTTTCACTTCAGTCTGCTGCTCGTGCTGCTCAGACACCTGCGCTACTTTATCCATCCGGTATGGGAGTGGGTGGCGCTGATCCAGCCCTTCGGACGTTATGCTGCATTCACGATGATCGCCGGGCTGCTTGGCCTGTGGGCGCGACGTTTTCTCGTCGACCGCGTGCGTTATGTGACCACGCCGTCGGATCATCTGATGCTTGCGCTGCTGGTGGGTATTGGCCTGAGCGGGGCATCGATGAGCTTTGTCGTACATACCGACATCATTTCGCTCAAGGAATTCGCGCTCGGACTGATGGCGTTCGACTGGCAGCCACTGCCGGAAGATCCGTTGCTGCTGATCCACCTGTCGCTGGTGGCGTTGCTGATGCTGGTGTTCCCGCTCAGCAAGCTGCTGCATGCGCCGGGCGTGTTTTTCAGTCCGACGCGCAATCAGGCAGACGATTCCAGGAGCCGGCGGCACTTGGCGCCGTGGGCTGCGCAACTTGAAGAATGAGACGGGGGAATTGCGGTGGCTACTTCCAATTTTGAAGTTCCAGAACTGACAGGCTGTACCGAAACACCGCGTGTGCAGGAAGGCGCGGCAGCCGGAATCGGTTCGTTCCTGGCCAATGCCCCCATACAGGAAGCGCTCGGTTTTCCGGGCGAACTGGTGGAAGACTGGCATGATCGTGCTATCGGAAAGATGGGCGAACTGCTCGGCAAATACCGTTCGCTGCAAGTGTTCATGGATGCCTGCGTGCACTGCGGCGCCTGCACGGACAAATGCCATTATTTTCTTGGCACGGGCGACCCGAAGAATATGCCGGTTGCGCGTCAGGAACTGATGCGCAAGGTCTACCGCCGTTATTTTACCTTCGCCGGCAAGATGTTCCCGTCGTTGGTGGGGGCGATCGACCTGACGCGCGAAGTGATCGATGACTGGTACAAGTATTATTACCAGTGCTCCGAGTGCCGCCGCTGTTCGGTGTATTGCCCCTATGGCATCGATACCGCCGAAATCACCATGGCCGGTCGCGAGATTCTTGACAGCATCGGCGTTGGTCAGAAATACACCAACGAGATTCTCGGCAAGGTGCACCGCATCGGCAACAACCTCGGACTGCCCGGTCCGGCACTGGAAGATACGCTGTCCGGTCTGGAAGAAGACGTACTCGACGAAACCGGATGCGATGTCAAGTTCCCCATTGACGTCAAGGGCGCAGAAGTGCTGCTGATCACGCCGTCTGCGGATTTCTTTTCCGAACCGCACGTCGAGAGCCTGATCGGTTACGCCAAGGTGTTTCATGCCGCCGGTATCAGCTGGACGCTGTCTTCCATGGCCTCCGAGGCCGGCAATTTCGGCATGTTCATCGGCAGCTATGACCAGTTGCGCAAGGTGGCGCTGCGCATTCGCGAGGCGGCGCTTGAACTGGGCGTCAAACGCATCGTGGTTGGTGAATGCGGCCATGCCTGGCGCGTGGCCTACAGTTTCTGGAACACGCTGATCGGAGTTGGGGGGGGTGCCGACGATGAATTTGGCCGCATGCTGCAAAAGCAGCTAGATGGCGCTTATCCGCAACCGGCCCACATTTGCGAGTACACCTACGATCTGCTGCAACGCGGCGTGATCCAGGTGGACAAGGAAGCCAACGATCATCGCGTCATTACCTTTCATGATTCATGCAACGTGGCACGCGGCGCCGGCATGGGGGGCATCCCCGGAGGGCAGTTCAGTATCCCGCGCGCGCTCATCAAGTCGGTGGCCAATAATTTCCATGACATGGCGGCAGAAACGATCCGCGAAGGCACGTTCTGTTGCGGTGGCGGTGGGGGTCTGCTGACCGACGACCTGATGGAATTGCGTGTCAAGGGAGCGCAACCACGCATGAATGCGTTGAAAAACGTGGTGGATGGTGAAGGCGTCAATTTCATGGCGACCATCTGCGCGATCTGCAAGGCGCAATTTACCAAAGTGCTGCCTTACTACGGGTACGAGATGGGCATGGTGGGAGGCGTGCACCAGCTGGTGAGCACGGCCATCAAGCTCAAGTGCGATAAATAACGGATTACGGAATACTTCAGGAGGCAATGATGTCTATCACGTCCGGAGATACGGAAAAGAGTCTGAACTATCGTCGTTACAAGGATAACGACCACGACTGGAAACGCTGGCAGGACAAGATCTTTGATGCCGGTCATACGCATCTGTGTCCGGAATATGTGCTGTCGACCCCGCCTTGCCAGGGGAGTTGCCCGGCAGGTGAGGATATCCGTGGCTACCTGAACATCGTGCGCGGTGTCGAGAAACCGCCTGCAGGAACGGCATGGCAGGAATATGCCTTTCGCCGCATCACCGAAGCCAACCCGTTTCCTGCGGTGATGGGCCGGGTGTGTCCGGCACCGTGCGAGTCAGGCTGCAACCGCAATCAGGTTGAAGATTTCGTCGGCATCAATTCGGTTGAGCATTTTGTCGGTGACTGGGCGCTGGCCAACAAACTGGGTTTTTCCGCCAAGGTTGAGCCGACCGGGAAGTCCGTGGCCATTATCGGCGGGGGGCCTGCTGGCCTGGCCTGTGCCTACCAGTTGGCGCTCAAGGGTCATGCAGTCACCATTTTTGATGACCACGCCCAGCTCGGCGGCATGATGCGTTATGGCATTCCCGGCTTCCGTACGCCGCGTGACGTGCTCGATGGTGAAATCCAGCGCATTCTCGATCTTGGCGTGCAGGCGCGTCTGAATACCCGTATCGGCACCGACGTCAGCATGGCTGACCTGGAAAAACAGTACGACGCCGTGTTCATGGCGCTGGGTGCGCAAAGTGGCCGCGATCTGCCGGTGCCAGGCTTCGAGGCTCCCAATTGCGTGACCGCCATGGCATTCCTGCGCGCATTCAACGACGGACGTCTGAAGCATGTCGGTCACCGTGTGGTGGTCATCGGCGGTGGCGATACCTCGATCGACGTGGCGACTGTTGCCCGCCGCCTGGGTCAGATTACCAACGTGCATGAGTCCGACCGTCCGGAGCATGTCATTGCCGGCAAGGTGGCACATGACGTGGCCGAGGCTTCGGTGCGCGAGGGTGCTGAAGTGGTGCTGATCTCGCGCGCCAGCCTCGACAAGATGCATGCCAACAAGCATGAAATCGAACAGGCGCTGGCCGAAGGCATCGATATCCGCTGTGGCCTGACCCCGGTATCTGTCACCCATGACGCCAGTGGCCGCGCCATTGCACTGCGCGTGGCCGAATTTGACGTGGTCAAGGGTCAGACGGTGGTGCGTCCCGGGACCGAGCGTGACATTCCGTCTGATCTCATCGTCTCGGCCATCGGCCAGGCTGTCGATTTCACCGGGCTGGAAGAGTTCGACAACAACAATGGCCTGATCAAGGCGGACAGCAGACCCCCACCG
>JAJXUP010000021.1 GCA_021782795.1 Pseudomonadota bacterium
CATGCCATTGTAGGGTGAGTTGCTGTTTGAGCAGTCATAGCCGAGACTTCCGCCCCAGGCACCAATATTGGGGTCCTGCGTGCCATTGAGGATATAGAACCCCATGCCGTCCGCGCCCAGTGCCTTGGTGCCTCCGGCATCGCCACCATAGGTATAGGTGGTGAAGGTGACCTGCACGCCCTGGTCGGACGGGAAAGACGAATTGAGGAAGATGGCGCCGTTCTGGTGGTAGTTGGGGTAGCCATTGGTAAAGCGCAGGGCGCCTGAGCCAATCGTGTTGCTATTGTTCGTCAGTCCGACCTGGGTTTCGTTGCCGTAATAGGCTAAGCCATTGCATGCGGGAATATAATTCGAAGGATTGGACGACGTCGTCTGTGTTCCTGCGGTCAAACAGGCCCCGTTATAGGCGGTCCAGGACTGGCTGGTGGTCCCTTTGGTGAAATCTTCCTGGATGGTCATGCCGTAGGCGTGGACTGAAAGCAGTCCCAGCAATTCGGCACCCAGAATCGATATTTTCAGCAGGTTCATGATCGCGTGCTCCACGAATGATGGTCAGGAACGGTACGTTGCCGTCAGCTGCAACTGGTGCCAGTGGTGTTCATGCGGATGCTGTAGATCGACTGCACCACGGCCATGGCTTCGCTGTTCCCGCCGGGCGATACGGCGGTGATCTGGTAATAGGCCACCTGGTTCTGGCATTGAGTGCTGCCCGTAGTACCGACAAACTGCACGTAGTAAATCGGATAGGCTGCGTTCAACGGGGCCTCCTGCGAATACAGGTTCCAGTTGGCTGGCGGCGATGCCGATACGCCTGAACCCCAGGTGACGCTGGCAGGTATCGTCATTGCTACGCTGCTTGGACAGATGTTCATGGCCGGTGCATTCGCGACAGTCAGTGGCGTGGTGCATCCGCTTCCCAGCACCAGCGGCGGGGAGCCATGCAGTTGCTGAGCCTGGCTCAGCAACCAGTACTCGGCATAATCGATGGCTGCCTCGGCTGAGTCCGTGGCGCGGCTTTTTTCGCGCAGGTTTCCGGCGATGGATGTGTTGGTGGTGAATCCACCAAACATGGCCAGCCCCAATAGTGTCATCAATACGAGAAAAATCAGGCTGACTACCAGAATGAATCCGTTTTGTTTCATAGTCTAGATCCCATTCATCACGCCAAAGGTGCGTGCAAATGTCACGGTGGCCGGCTGGCCTGACTGGCCAGACAGCGGATTGGTGAATGTGAGTGTGATCTGCACGGTCTTGACCTGGGTCCAGTTGGTGACTGAATTGGCCGGCAGGTACTGGTTTACCGAACTCAATCCGGCGACCGGGCCGGTGGTGGGCGCTGATGCGGCCGAACCGATGCCATACAGGATGGTCATGCCGGACACGCCACTGACCAGGCTGTAGGTCTGGTTGTTTTCAGTGCAGGCCAGTGTATTTCCGACGATGCTGAAGGTGTCGGTGTATATCGTTCCGCTGACGGCCTGGCCGCTGCAGCCTTGGCCGCTAATGCCGTTGCCATAAAACCGGACTGTCAGCGTGTCCGTGCCGGCGACAGCGCCTGATGTGCCGAAAATCGACTGGCCAGATTGCGTGAAGGGTGCCGATGCCGGGAATGATGAAGAGAGGATCACCGATGGCGGCACGAGATTGGCGACGGGGTAGTTGAAGAACCCTGCCTCCTGTATGGAATTTCCCAGAAAAACCATTGACATACGCTCACTGTCCTGCAGTCCTGATAGCCCCTGGTTAGTACTTCCTGGGCTGCCCTGTACGTTTTTTGCCGTCAGGCTCATGCTGTAGAATGCGGTGGCGAGGCCGAGTGTCAGGAACAGCGCGATGGTCATTGCGACCATCAGCTCGACCAGTCCGATACCAGCTTGTCGTTGGATGTCGTTCATTGCATACCTACCAGGGTCGAGTAGTTGACTGCGCTGACCGTGCCGTTGGAAAACATGCCGGGCTGTATGGTATTCCATGTCAGTGTGATGGTGCATACCACCTGGGTGGTAGTCGCCGGGCAAGTCACGGTGGCGGTGCCTGAGGGCAGGGTTGCGGCAATGGCCGTGCCCCAGTTGCTCAGGTCATAGCCTGCCTGTTGTGGAGGGGTGCACGCCGCGCCCAGACAGTTTCCGACGGTAACCGTTGAGCCGGTTGCGGTCACCGTCGGGCCGTTGACCGTCACGGTGGTGGGTGGCGTGACTGCCCAGAAAGACGTGTTGTTGCGCATCGCAACTGCCATGTTGGAGGCCAGCATGGCAGCCTGGCCCTGATATTGTGCCCAGCCGGTATTTTTTATGGCCATCATCTGTATGCCTACGGTGCCCAGCACGCCAATCAGTATGATGAGCATGGACACTAGCACTTCCAGCATCGAGAATCCCTGTTCGCGTTTCATGGGCAAGCGGCTCCTGTCGAAGTGCTGGCCAGGCCACTCACGATGCTCAGGCAGTTCCGGTTGCCTATGTTATTGGCGGCGTCGTGGATGCTGGCCGTTCCGGTCATGAATTCGTAACCGGTTTGTGCAATGTGGATTGCCGTGCCGCCTGTGAACGTGTCGCCATGGGACAGCGCCGGCGAAACGCGCAAAACGCTGGAGGCAGGGGGTGAGTTGACCAGGCCGGAGTTGGTGACATCGACATAAACGAGACGTCCGGTTCCCCAGTCGGAGCTGCTTGCGCCCACATCACTGCATGTGGCGCCATCGGATGACGAGCAGACCCACACGGGCTGCCCGCGCTTGATCGCCTCGCTGCGGGCAAAATTGATGTCCGAGAGAAGCGAAAACATTTCTCCCTTGATGCGGGTCTGGGTTGTCACGCTCTGATACATGGGGATGCCGACCGCCAGTAGGATGGCCAGGATCGCCATCGTCACGAGCAGTTCGATCAGCGTCATTCCGCCCTGAACCTGACGCATGATTCCGGTTGATACGGAGTTTGTTGTTGTCATGGTTTCACCATCGGCATGAATGGCCACTGTACACATTACGTATTATGCGTCAGTTCCTAAGAACCGCCATCCTGATCCGACAGACGTGTCGTTCCGGCTGATGAGTGGCGTCATGACAGCGGTTCCGATCGTGCTGAGCATCGGGCCGATGCTGTGTGTCAGGAGTGCAGCAATGGCCCTGCGTTCAGCGCTTGCCGGCAGCCTGATCCGGAATCAGGCGACAGGCAGTTGTCCCGGACTGTTGCTGTTTTTCAGCACGAAGCTGGTGTGCACCCCACTCACTCCGGGAATGCGGGTGATGCGGTGCAACAGCAGTACCTGGTAGGCATCCATGTCGGCCACCAGCGCTTTGAGCTGGTAGTCGGCGGCCTGTCCGGTGATGAGCAGGCATTCGACGATTTCGGGAATGTCGCGGATGGCGGCTTCGAATTGCTCGAAACGTTCCGGCGTATGCTGATCCATCGAAATATGTATCAGTGCGGTCAGGTTGAGTCCGAGCTTGCGCGGTTCGAGGCGCGCATGATAACCGGCAATGTAGCCCGCCTCTTCCAGTGCGCGAACGCGGCGCAGACAGGGAGAAGGCGACAGGCCGATGCGGTCGGCGAGGTCCTGGTTGCTCAGCCGGCCATCGGCTTGCAGTGCCTGCAGGATTTTGCGGTCGTAACGGTCGAGTTCCATGATATGGCGCGATTCTGCAGAATGTGACGTGATCCGCGACGGATCATGCCGGGTTGATCGGTGAACAGGGGTGTGCCGGTGTTTCAGGTGCAAGCGCTGTATTGTGTGGCGTGATATTGGAAACAAATTGCCGTAAACAGAATTATGTGGCAATAATAAATCAAATTCAAGTGATCTGACGCGTAAATACGCAAGCACTTGCGCGTCACGCTTCGCTATCATGGTGGCTGATAATTCGTTTCCGGAGCCTGCCATGATGCTGACCGACCCCTCCCACAAATATGCTGCCCAGCCGCGGATCGCGTTGCCGGATCGTCAGTGGCCCGAGCGTGCATTAACCGCGGCACCCATATGGCTTAGCACCGATCTGCGCGATGGCAATCAGGCGCTGTTCGAGCCGATGGATTCCCAGCGCAAATTGCGTCTGTTTCGTCTGTTGTGCGACATTGGCTGCAAGCAGATCGAGGTGGCATTTCCTGCGGCGTCGAAAATTGAATATGATTTCGTACGTGAGCTGATCGAGGGTGAACACGTGCCGGACGATGTGACTATCGGTGTGCTCACCCAGGCGCGCGCGCCGCTCATCGAACGTACGCTCCAGTCGCTGCGCGGGGCGCGGCGGGCAATCGTGCATGTGTATAACGCCACCTCGCGGCCGTTTCGCGAAATCGTGTTTGGCATGGGCCGTGACCAGGTCGTGCGCATGGCCACCGATGCCGTGGAGCAGATTCGTGAACTGACGGCGCAGCAACCGGCCACCGAATGGCTGCTTGAATACAGCCCGGAAACCTTCAGCGCGACTGAACCGGAGTTCGCACTGGAAATCTGTGATGCGGTGACTGCCGCGTGGGGTGCGGCTGCGGGGCGTCCGGTCATTCTCAATCTGCCAGCCACAGTGGAATGCGCGACACCAAATGTCTACGCCGACCAGATCGAATGGATGCATCGCCATCTGGCGCGGCGTGAGTACGTGGTGCTCAGTGTCCATCCGCACAACGATCGCGGTACGGCGGTGGCTGCGGCCGAACTGGCGCTCATGGCCGGTGCGCAGCGAGTGGAAGGCTGCCTGTTTGGCCATGGCGAGCGTACTGGCAATGTCGATCTGGTCACGCTGGCGCTCAATCTCTACAGTCAGGGTATCGCGCCCGGTCTGGATTTCTCCAGCCTGCACGCCGTGGCACGAACAGTCGAAGATGTGACCGGACTGCCGGTGGCGCCGCGCCATCCTTACGCCGGCGATCTGGTGTTCACGGCGTTTTCCGGATCGCATCAGGATGCCATCCGCAAGGGCATGGCACGGCAGCAGGCGCACGAGCCGTGGCAGGTACCTTACCTGCCGGTCGATCCGGCCGATCTGGGCTGCAGTTACGCATCGGTGATCCGCGTCAACAGTCAGTCGGGCAAGGGTGGAGTGGCCTGGCTGCTCGAAGCGGCGTGCGGAATCCGCTTGCCACGTCGCCTGCAAATCGAATTTGCTGCAAGTGTGCAACAGCATCTCGATGAAGTCGGAGGCGAGATCGACGGCGAGACGCTGTGGCAGTTGTTTCGCCGCGAATATCTCACTGCGGAGCAGCCGCTGCGACTTGGCGGTTATCAGTGTTATGGCAACGGAACCCGGTTGGGCATCCGTATGACGGTCGACTGGCGGGGCTGCACCAGTCACATTGCCGGTGAGGGCAACGGGCCAATCGATGCCGCGGTGGCTGCGCTGCGTGCGTTGGGTATCGAAATGCGCGTGCACCAGTTCGAGAGTCATGCGCTCAGTGCAGATGAGGCAGGTGCGGCCGCACAGGCCTGCGTGTTCATCGAGGCCGCAGTAGCCGACTCAAGTCGTATGTGTTACGGTGTTGGCATCGATGCCAACAGTACCCATGCCGCCATTTCCGCTCTGACAAGTGCCTGTAACCGGTTGCATGCGGTTATGAGTGACCGCGAGGTGCCTACTGGCGTGGTGGGCAAGGCGGAGGGTAGAATGATGGCGTGAATCGGCAGGGCTGGTGGCGTACAGCCGGCTGGAATGAGTGAAAGGCAGCATATGGCGTATGTCGTAACTGAGAACTGCATCCTGTGCAAATACACGGATTGCGTGGAAGTCTGCCCGGTGGACTGTTTTCGCGAAGGCGAGAACTTTCTGGTCATCGATCCGGAGGAGTGCATCGACTGCACGCTGTGCGTGGCGGAATGTCCGGCGGAAGCCATTTTTGCGGAGGACGAAGTGCCGCACGATCAACAGCATTGCATCGCACTCAATGCCGAACTGGCGCGCAGCTGGAAGCCGATTATCGCCCGGCGCGACCCATTGCCGGACGCGGATGAGTGGAACGGCAAGGAGAACAAGCTCCCCCACCTGAAACGCTGACGCAGTGCTCGGACAGCGTTATCTGCACGCCGCACGTGAAGTGCTGGCTCAGGCCCGGCAACACGGTTTCGAGCCGGTTCAGGCTCGTGTGCTGGTGCCGAATTTTCACGCCGGTACCGAACTGGCGCGCGCGCTGGTCAGCGTCAGCGGTCAGCCGGCGCTGCTGCCGCCGCGCATGTCGACATTTCCCGCCTGGGCCGCAGAAGCGGGTGTTTCGGGACCACTCCTGCCGGACAGTCGGCGTGCGCTGCTGGTGTATCAGGCGTTACGTGCGCGGCGCTGGTTCGACGAATCACTGCTGTGGCCGGTCAGTATCGAGCTGGGGCGGCTGTTCGACGAAATGACCCGGCAGGCCATCCGCCTGCCCGAAGACGAAGTGGTATTCGCCCGGCAGCTGATGGCTGCTTACCGGGTGCGGGCGCATCAGTATGTCGAGTTCGAGGCACGTCTGGTGCATGAACTGTGGTTTGCGCTGATGCGCCCCGACGCTGGTGGTGCGCGCATGCCTCAGGTCCAGTACGCCATGCAGTTGGCCTGGCAGGCGGATCACGCGGACATGCCGTTGTTCGTGCTCGGGCTGGGCGGGCTGACTCGTCAGGAAAGCGAATGCCTGGAGCGCTATGCGCTCAGGCAGCCGGTGTGGTGGCTCGACATGCGCGCTCGGGATGCGGCCGCAGCCTGTCTGCACGCGGCGTGGCCGGAGACGCAGGAAACCGGGTTGATCGGGCGTGCCGGCCAGCTCGTGCAACAACTGAACGAGAGCCCCTGGCCCGGAAGGTTGACGCTGGTGGGCGCGCGCGGGCTCGAACAGGAAGCGCGCAGCGCAGAGGCGCAGATCCATCGCTGGCTGCATGCAGGTCATACCCGCATTGCTGTGGTGGTGCATGACCGCCTGACAGCGCGGCGCCTGCGGGCGTTGCTGGAACGGAACAGCATCCTGGTGGCCGATGAAACCGGCTGGTCGCTCGATACTACGGTGGCTGGCGGGCTGGTCATGCGTTGGCTCGAAGCGGTGCGCGATGATTTTCCCGCGCAGGCGGTACAGGACTGGCTGCAGGCGCCCCAGTGGCTCGTGCACTGTAACCGCAGCGAACGCGAGCGCATCAACGTGCAGGCCAGCCAGCTGCTGCGTCGCAAACCGCGTTTGTCGGGTCTGGAGGGCTGGCTGGCGCATTTTGCCGCGCAGGACCAACATGCGTTGCTGCATGCCGCGCTCGACCAGATGTTTCAGGCTGCGCACGGGTTGCGCGGCAGCCAGCGTCCGCTGACCGCCTGGCTGGGTGCCCTGCTGGACAGCCTGGCGTTGCTGGGGATCGATGCATGGTTGCAGGCTGATCAGGCAGGCGCGTCACTACTGGCCCTGCTGGCGGCGCGACGACAGGAACTGCTCACGGCCGGCCAGGCGTTGACGCTGGCGGAATTCATCCGATGGGTGGAGCACGAACTGCAGGCGGGGAGTTTCGTCGACGAACATGTGGACAGCCCGCTGGTGTTCACTCATCTGGCGGCGCTGCGACTGCGACGCTTTGATGCTGCGTTGCTGCTGGGGGCGGATGATCGCCAGCTGCCAGACAACGGCGCATTGTCTGGTTGGTTCAATCAGCGGGTGCGCAGTGAGCTTGGTCTGCCATTGCGGGCCGACCTGTGGCGACAGACCGAGGCCGATCTGTTCTCCCTGTTGACCGACGTGCCGCGGGTGTGCGTGATCTGGCAGGATGAGCGCGATGGCGAGGCCAATCCACTGGCATCCTGGTTCGAACGGCTCGATACACTGCATGTCCTGGCTTGGGGTCGTAGCTTGCGTAGCGCGCCGGTGCGCTGGCAACCGCAGCGGCCTGCTGTTGCTGCGCCAGCCATGGCTCCGCGCCCGATCGTGCCTGCAGATGAGCTTCCAACGCGTATCAGCGTGAGCGCGCACCACAGTCTGATGGCTTGCCCGTACCAGTTTTTCACCCGTCACATCCTTGGGTTGCGCATGCCGGAGGATACGGATGCAGGCATGCAGAAATCGGATTATGGACAGCGGGTGCACGAGATCCTGCACACATTCCATATGCGCCACCCCCGCCTGACCGAACTGCAGCCCGAACAGGCTGAGGCGGCCCTGGGTGAAATGAGTCGACGGCTATTCCTGCGCGATCTGCGTCAGGATTTCATGGCATATGGCTGGCTGGAGCGTTGGCTGCAACAGGTGCCAGGTTATGTGCGCTGGCAGCTGGAACGTGAGGCGCAAGGGTGGAATTGGACTGAGGGTGAATGTGATTTCGAGCGGGCGTTCGAAATTGATGCAACACGGCAACTCGTGTTGCACGGGCGGATCGACCGCATCGACCGGCGCGCGGATGACGTCGCCGTGCTGGACTACAAGACCGGCTCGGTCAAAGGGTTGCGCGACAGCGCCGCGCAACCGGAGGAAGACGTGCAGCTGGCATCTTATGCATTGTTGCTGCAGCAGCCTGTCAAGGAATCGGCATTTGTGGCGCTGGATGGCGAGGCTGTGGATTCAGTGCCGCTCACCGAACCTCTCGACGAACTGGCGTTGTGTTGCGAAAACCGTCTGGTAGACATCTTCCGCCGTTTGCATGCTGGCGACGGCCTGCCGGCCCAGGGTACGGATGCGGTGTGCGAGCATTGCGAGGCGCGCGGATTGTGCCGGCGTGATGACCGTATCGGGGAATCCGCCGGCTAGAACCGCACTCATGCCGCGGCCTGCGTGGCGTGGCGGCATGGGGGTGGGTCATGGCGTACGCGCGCTGCGGCTCAGCTCCGGCTGACGTGCTGCTCGATCTCGTCGATGGTTGTGTGGCGAATGTCCTTGCCCTTGACCATGTACACCACGTATTCGGAAATATGGCGTGAATGCGCGCCCATGCGTTCGACAGACTTGGCGATGAACATGAGGTCGATGAAATTTTTGATGGTGCGTGGATCTTCCATCATGTAGGTGATCAGGTTGCGCAGCAGCAGGTGGTATTCCTCGTCCACCTCGCGATCCTTGCGTGCGATGAGCACGGTATCGGCGACATCGAGCCGGGCAAACCCGTCGAGCGCGCGGTGCAGCATGTCGAGCACCACTTCATTCATGAAGCTGATCTGGTTGAAGCGGTTGGGCATCACGCGGCCGGCCTCATGGATTTCGCGTGTCATGCGCGCAATCTTGGCGGCTTCATCGCCAATACGTTCGAGGTCGGTGATGGTCTTGATGGCGGTGATGATCATGCGCAGGTCGGACGCGGTTGGCTGGCGTCGAGCGATGATCTGCGCGCAATCCTCGTCGATCGCGACTTCGAGCGCATTGACTGTATGGTCGTTGGACACAACCGTGTCGGCGAGTTCGAAATCGGCATTAAGCAGCGATTCCATGGCCTGACTGATTTGCTGTTCGACCAGACCGCCCATTTGCAGTACACGCGAACGTACGTTTTCGAGATCGGTATCGAACTGCTTGAAGGTGTGTTCTTGTGGCATGTTGATGCAACTCCTCGGACATTGGCCGATTATAACCACTCAATGCCATAATTGTGTGACAGTTTGATGATTGGTCAGGCGGAAAATGGAATTTGCACCGGGACGCCATCGATTTCGAGTGTGAGCACCCAGTCGTGCCGGCCGCTGACGCACACCGGCAGAATCACGCGGGATTGCCAGTGGCGGCCATCGTCAGACAGCAGACGGTAGCGGATGTCACCCATATCCATGTCGCGCATGGCAAAGCGGGCGTGCACTGCATGTGCCGGAGGTGTGACGATGCGCAGCGTGAACGGCTGAAGTGCGGATGGCGTGCCGTCGAAGCTCAGTTGGACATCGTTGCCGTCGAGCGCGATGCGGCAGGTATGCGGCAACTGTGGACAGCTGGCCAGCGTGACCTGGCGGTGCGCGTCGCGCCACAGCGCAACGCCTGCCCCGGCCAGCGCCAGTACGACCAGTGCGCCCGGTACCGCAATGCGCAGCCACCAGCCCGGTTTCATTGCCAGAGCCCGCGCAACAGGGCGATTCCCTGCGCACCGTGCTGTTGCGCGGTAGCGAGCAGGCCGGGTTCCATGCCGCCCAGCGCATAGACTGGCAGACTGCGTCCGGCGATCAGCGTCGCAAATCCATGCCAGCCCAGGGTGGTGGCACCGGGATGGCTGGCGGTGGGCAGTACCGGCGATAGCAGGGCGTAGTCGCAGCCGAACTGCTCGGCGCGATCGAGTTCGGCAGCATCATGACACGACGCACCGATCAGGGGAAAATCAGGACGCGTGTCGAAGTTGGCCAGAGCGGTTGCGCTGAGGTGCAGTCCGTCGGCCTGTACCCTGTGCGCCAGCGCGGCATCACCATTGACGCTGACCAGAGCGTGGTGCCGGTGCGTGAGTCGAACAGCCTCGCGGGCGAAGTCTTCGATGTCGGGCAGCTGGTTTTCGCGGATGTGCACCCATTTTAGTCCCCGTTGCAGGGCGCGCTCCAGTGCAGCGAGAAAGTCATCACCCCGGCCTTCCGTATGACTGATGCCGATGAGTGACGGTAACTGCCAGGCACGTAGCAGTCGGTGATTGGCCGGTAACAGCGGTTCGAGCGCAGGTGCGAGCGGCGATTGCCAGGACAGTTGCTGCCCCTCGCGCGACTGCGGTTCACCCTGCCAGCCGTGCACGCGAAAGCAATGCAGTTCCACTCGGGTGTGCTGGTAGTCGTGGCGAAGCACGATCCACGGGCTGGCGTCGACGACGCGGATGCCGAGTTCCTCTTCCAGTTCGCGTTCCAGGGCATGGCGCGGGGATTCGCCGGTTTCGATCTTGCCTCCGGGAAATTCCCAGTACCCTGCCCAGGGCTTGCCGGCAGGCCGGCTGGCAAACAGCAGCGTACCATCTGGCCGGCACAGGATGCCAACTGCGACGGGAACGGTAGGGCGCGGTGGTATAGAGGACATGATGGTCTTAAATATTGTGTTAGTATTCTATGATACAGGTTGATAAAAGCGAAAATGCATGTCGATAGAATTGTTCAACGAAGATCACCATGTCTGCATGATGTTCAGCGATCTGGTCGATGATACCGCGGATGCGGTGCAGACAAACCAGTTTCTCATCGTTTCGGATGGCGAAGGTGCGCTGATCGACCCTTCGGGCAACATGACCTACAACGCGCTGGTGGTTGCCATGGGCAGGTATTTTCCTTACAAGCGTCTCAAGTACCTGCTGGCATCGCACCAGGATCCGGACATCGTCGGGTCGCTGAACCGATGGATGATGTCTACCGATGCGGCGTTGCTGGTGTCGGATCTGTGGTCGCGTTTCGTGCCGCATTTTTGCACCGCCGACCGTACTTCGGGGCGTCTGATCGGCATTTCTGACCGTGGTATGCGTATTGCGCTGGGCAAGGATGAAATTATCGCCGTGCCAGCACATTTCCTGCACGCGGAAGGCAATTTCCAGTTTTATGACGTGCGATCGCGCATTCTGTTCAGCGGTGATATGGGGGCTTCGCTGGTACACCACGACAGCGTGCCGCAACCGATCACCACACTGGAGGAATTCCGTGCTCATGTGCGCTACATGGAAGGGTTCCACCAACGTTACATGGTGTCGCGCAAGGTGTGCGGTTACTGGGTTGAGATGGTGCGGGCGATGGACATCGATGCGCTGGTGCCGCAACATGGTCGCTGGTTCAAAGGCAAGGTGGCGGTGGGCGCGTTTCTCGACTGGGTTGCCGGGCTCGAGTGCGGCATCGACCGCTTTACTCAGGCGCAGTACCAGTTGCCGTAAGTCGCGTGCGGCCGGCGAGGTCGCGCACGAACTGCCACGCGCTGCGACCCGAGCGCGTTCCACGCATCTGCGCCCATTGAAGCGCCTCACGGCGCACCGTGTCTGCATCGAGGGCGCCCAGACCGAACGCATCCACCCATTGTCCGACGCAGGCAAGGTAGGTGTCCTGGTCGAATGGCCAGAATGACAGCCACAGGCCGAAGCGGTCGGACAGCGAGGTTTTTTCTTCCACGGTTTCGTTCGGATGGACTTCGGCACCGCGTGTCGGGCCGGACTGGTTGTCGGCCAGGAATTCCGGCATCAGATGTCGCCGGTTGGAGGTGGCATAGATCAGCACGTTGTCCGGGGTGGCGGCCAGGGAGCCATCGAGCGCAACCTTGAGCGCCATGTAGCCGTTGTCGTCGTGATCGAAGCCGAGGTCATCGCAAAACAGGATAAAGCGCCACGGTTGTCCGGCCAGCAGGGGAGTGATGTCAGCCAGGTCGGCCAGCTGGGACTTGTCCACTTCGATGATGCGCAGCCCGTGACCGGAAAACAGCGGCAGCATGGCTTTTACCAGCGACGATTTTCCCGTGCCACGTGCGCCGGTGAGCAAAACGTTGTTTGCCGGATGTCCGGCGACGAACTGGGCGGTATTGCGCAGCAGTTGCTGCTTTTGCGCCTCGATGCCATCCAGCCGGCCGATTTCCATGCGTTGCGGCTGAGCGATGGCTTCGATCCAGCCCTGGCGGCCCTGGCGGCGCCAGCGGAAGGCGCTGTGCGCGGCCCAGTCCGGCGTGGCCGGTTGTGACGGCAGCCCGGATTCAAGCCGTTCGAGCAGGTGCTCGGCACGATCGAGAAAGCGGCTGGCGCGTTCGGTGAGTTCAGCTGCGGTATTCGGCATTGATCTTGACGTAGTCGTAGGAGAAGTCGCAGGTCCACAGCGTGGCCCGGGCATCGCCACGATGCAGCGCGACGCGCACGGTGATCTCGTCTTCACGCATGACCCGCTGGCCATCGGCTTCGCGGTAGCTGGCCGCGCGACCGCCGTGTTCAGCGACCAGCACGTCGCCCAGCCACAATTGCAGTGCGCTGACATCGAGGTCGTCGACGCCGGCGTAGCCGATGGCGGCAAGGATGCGGCCGAGGTTGGGATCCGAAGCAAAGAAAGCCGTCTTGACCAGCGGTGAATGCGCAATGGCAAAGCCGATGCGGCGGCATTCCTCGACCGAGCGGCCACTTTCGATGTCGATACGGATGAATTTTGTTGCACCTTCGCCATCGCGTACGATGGCCTGAGCCAGTTCGATGGCGAGTTCGCGGATGGCTGACTGCACAGCCGTGTAAGCCGGGTCGGATTCGTGTTCGATGGTGCGCGCACCGGCGGCGCGACCGGTGGCGATCAGCATGAATGCATCGTTGGTCGAGGTATCGCCATCGACGGTGATGCAGTTGAAACTGGCATCGGCGGCATCCCGGACCATACGTTGCAGCAATGCCGGCGCAATGGCCGCATCGGTGGCGATATAGCCCAGCATGGTAGCCATGTTGGGGTGAATCATGCCGGATCCCTTGGCCATGCCGGTGACATGGATGGTCGCGCCGTCGACGGCCAGACGGCGTGATGCCGCCTTGGCGACGATGTCGGTGGTCATGATGGCCTGTGCGGCGGCGAGCCAGTTGTCTTCACGCGCATCGGCAAGCGCCGCCGGCAGCGCGTGAATGATTTTTTCGTGCGGCAGCGGTTCCATGATCACCCCGGTGGAAAACGGCAGCACGGCTGTGCGGTCGCAACCGAGCAGTCCGCCCAGCGCGTCGCACACTGCGCCCGCGCGCATCAGCCCGTCATCGCCGGTCCCGGCATTGGCGTTACCGGTATTGATGACCAGTGCCGCGGGGCTGGACGCATACGCCAGATGCTGCCGTGTGAGCACGACCGGCGCCGCACAGAAACGGTTGCGCGTAAATACGCCAGCAACCTGGCTGCCCGGTGCGAGCAACAGCACAGTCAGGTCTTTGCGGCCTGGCGTCTTGACGCCGGCACTGGCGATGCCGATACGGATTCCGGCAACGGGATGAAGGTGATCCGCCTGGGGCGGTTGCAGTCGAACAGGCATGCGGGCTCCGGCAGGGAATCAGGATTTCTGGCGCAGCGCTTCGTCGTTGTAGGCGCCATCGATTTTATGCACGATGTCTTCTACCATGCGGAAGCCTTCCACCGGGGCATCATCCTTCATGTAGTGCAGGCGCACCGGTCCCAGCGCCTTGACTGCCTGGACGCGCTCCAGAGCGTCTCCCGGGCTGGCGATCTGGCTGTTCTGGTAGAGCTGGGCGAGGATGTGGCCGGCCACCGGGTTTTTGTGGCTGCCATCCAGCGCCGCATTCAGTGTGTGGTCACGGTCGCCGTCGGCGATGTCGTATTTGCTGCTGTGCAGCAGGTAGTCGAGCAGTTCGTTAAAAGTCATGTGATTTCCTCGCAGCCGTGGCATCGTCCGGTGTCGGACCGGGTTCGTTCAGTCTGGTTTCGATAAACAGGTATTCGCGCGCATCCACCGGCGTGATGGACAGTCGGTTGCCGCGCTGCAGAATACGCAGGCTGGCAAGCTCCGGGCAGGCGCGCAGTTCGGACAGGGGCATGAGCCGCGTTTTGCGCAGCAGTTGCACGTCCACGTTGAACCAGCGCGGCGTCTCGGACGTGGCGCGCGGGTCGTAATAGCGGTGCGCAGGATCAAACTGCGTCGCATCGGGATAGGCCGGGCTGCTGACCCGGGCCAGGCCGGCAATGCCGGGTTGTGCGCAGCTGGAATGGTAGAACAGCACACGGTCGTCAACCTGCATCAGGTCGCGCATGAAATTGCGCGCCTGATAATTGCGCACACCATACCATGCCACGGTCTGATTGGGCAGGCGGGCAAGATCGTCTATACTCACGTCCGATGGTTCGGACTTCATCAGCCAGTAGCGCATGCTGGACCATCGCTGAAACGCAACCGCTCCATTTTACTGGAATTCGCGCACTGGTGCGCACCGGACGGAAATTTTGAAAGCCCACATGAAGCAACTGGATACCCCGAGCCTCGACCGGCTGGTCGAACAGGCGCGCATGTCGCCACGCCTGCGCATGAATGCCAACCTGCATGAACATCTGGACGATCCGGTGCAGCGCCTGGCCATCGCGATGGAGCCGGGCACTGTAATCCGCCCACACCGTCACGAGCACACCTGGGAGCTGCTGCTGCCGTTGCGCGGACGTTTCGTCGTGCTGTGGTTTGACAATTCCGGGCATGTTACCGAGCGCGTAGTGCTCGGCGAAACCTGCCAGGCGCAGGAAACGCCGGCTGGAGTGTGGCACGCCGTGGCGTCGCTCGACGCCGGCGGCATCATTTTCGAGGTCAAGCAGGGACCCTACCGTCCGTTTGTCGCGGGTGACTTTGCGCCAGGGTATGCGCATGACGATGCGGCCCGTGACGGCGTGTTGAACGCCTGGTACCGGCAGGCGCAGGTGGGCGATCGTCTGGCGTGGGGTGCGGCGGGCTGATGTATCAGCCCGCGCGCGTCGTTCAGGCGTAAGAGCGCAGGGTGCGCGAGAAGGCGGCCAGCGACTCGATACCGCTGGATTCGGCGCGATGGCACCACTCCTGCAACTGGTGCAGCAATTGTTCGCGCGAGGCATTGGAGCGCGCCCACAGCGCCGAGAGTTCCTGGCGCATGGTGTACAGATGCTGCAGGGTCTGGCTGCGCGTCAACACTTCGTTGAGGCGGGCGCGATCGTCGGCGGTGAGTTCGTTCTGGTCGAGGTGCAGCCAGCGCCTGAGATTACGTGCCATGCCGCGGTCCTCGAGGTGTGGCAGCGAGGCGCGCAGGCGGTCGAATTCGGTGCCGAACGAGGATTTGACCATGCGGGCATAGCGCGTGAGCACGTCATAGCGGTGGGTGATCACGGCCTGTAACAGATCGAGGTCGCATACCGGCTTGGCCGGGTTGAAGCGTGCGCGTGGTGCGACTTTCTTTACCTTGGCCAGTCGAGCCATCTCCATCAGGCGGATGTACAGCCAGCCAATGTCAAACTCGTACCATTTGCTGGATAGCCTGGCTGAACTGCCGAAGGCATGATGGTTGTTGTGCAGTTCTTCGCCACCGATGAGAATGCCCCACGGAATCAGGTTGGTGCTGGCGTCTTCGCAGGCGAAGTTGCGGTAGCCCCAGAAGTGTCCGAGTCCGTTGATCATGCCGGCAGCGGTCACCGGGATCCAGAGCATCTGCACCGCCCAGATGGTCAGGCCGATCGGGCCGAACAGCGCCAGGTCGATGATCAGCATCAACGAAATGCCGAGCGTGCTGTGCTTCTGGTAAACGTTGCGTTCGATCCAGTCGTCAGGTGCGCCCGAACCGAATTTCTCCACCAGCGCCTGGTCACGCGCCGCGGTGCGGTACAGTTCGGCACCCTCGAGCAGCACTTTGCGGATGCCGAGTACCTGCGGGCTGTGCGGGTCTTCAGGCGTTTCACAGCGGGCATGGTGTTTGCGGTGCACGGCAGCCCACTGGCGTGTCACCATGCCGGTGGTCAGCCAGAGCCAGAAGCGGAAGAAATGGCTGGGCAGCGGATGCAGTTCGAGTGCGCGGTGCGCCTGGTGACGGTGCAGGAAAATGGTGACGGATGCGATGGTGATGTGGGTCAGCGCCAGCGCCACCACCACATAACCCCACCACGGCAGTTCGCCTGCCAGACCGTAGGACAGAAAGGATAGCATCTTGATGGCCTCAAGAGATACCGGTCAGGATTGACCGGAGGGGGGATGAATTATACCAGAATTCATCGGGTTGTCGAGATGTTCCGTAAATACGTGCACATCGCGGCGCGGGTAGGGGATGTCGATGCCTTCGGCGGCGAAACGTTGCCAGATGGCGCGGTTGATGTCGGAGGTCAGGCCGATCTGGCCGAGTTCCGGGTCAAGAATCCATACCAGCAAAGCCAGGTTGATGCCGCTATCGCCAAACGAGGTCAGGTAGCTGTTGGCGTTGAATGGTTCGTTCTTGAGCGTGCGCGGGTGGGCGGCGCCGATTTCCGTGAGAATGGCGCAGGCGCGTTCCACGTCGCTGTCGTAACCGATCTGTACCGGAATCTTGACACTGACTTCGCGCTGGGTGAACGAATGGTTGACCACCGTTGATGTCATCAGCGTTTCGTTGGGCAAGATGATCTCGGTGCCATCGAGGACGCGCAGCAGGGTATAGCGCGTGTTGAGCTGGCGCACTTCGCCATAATGGCCGTCGACGGTAATCATGTCGCCTGGCCGGATCGAGCGGTCGAGCAGGATGATGAAACCGGACACATAGTTGCTGGCCACTTTCTGCAGGCCAAGCCCCAGGCCGACGCCGAGTGCGCCGCCGAAAACCGATAGTACGGTGATGTCGATGCCCACTGCAGGCAGAGCGATCAGTACGCTGGTGATCAGCAGCACAGTGCGTACGGTTTTGATCAGGGCGAGCCTCAGGCTGGGATTCATGCCACTGGTGCGCATCAGTCGGGCTTCGATCAGTTGCGACAGCCACAGCGCTGTGACGATGGCAAGGGTGACAACGGCAATCGCTTCCAGCAGCAGCAACAGCGAGAAGCGATGATTGCCGGATTCGAAGGCGATGCTGTCGAGTACTTCAGCCATCACCGGCAGCAGCCCGGTAATATGCAAGGCGAAGCCGGTCCAGATGGTCCAGACGATGACCCGGCCCCAGATGCGGATGATGTCACGGTTGCCGGTCAGGTGCCGCAACAGCAATACACCCGTACGGATGAGTATCAGCGCGAGCAGCAGCGGAATCGCGATGTTGAGTAGATGGACTTCGTGATCGGGACGCAACAGGTCACGTGCGAAATCGGCGAGCAGCAGCCAGCCCAGCGGCAGTCCGATGGCGTGGATTATCCGCCGACGCCGTTCCGGGTCGGCACCGCCTGTCAGCGAGTGGCTGGCGAGCCTGACCAGTATCCAGCTAAGCGCACCGCAGGCGAGCAGGGCGGCCAGTTGCAGCAGCAGCTCGGTCTGGTGCGATTCGTAGATCAGGTGGCCGAGCAGGTTTTGCAGTTGTCGATGGGGGTGCATGGCGGATGTCCTTCCGCGTGTTCAGGATCAGGTTCGTTCCAGCACGGCGGCAAAGAAACCATCGGTGCCGTGTTCGGCCGGATTGAGCTTGAGGAAGGGGCCGGTGTCGAGCGCGATACCCTGTTCGGCAAGTACCTCGCTGGCCGGACGCAGGTGAAATTCGCCCTGTTGGGCAAGAAACGCCTGGACCACGTGTTCGTTTTCTTCCTCAAGCAGGCTGCAGGTAGCGTAGACCAGTCGGCCGCCGTGCTTGACCAGTCGTGCCGCTGAAGCCAGGATGTGCGCCTGCTTGATGCTCAGTTCCGCGACGCTGCGTTCGTTCTGGCGCACCTTGAGATCCGGATTGCGCCGCAAGGTCCCCAGCCCGCTGCAGGGCGCATCCACCAGTACCCGGTCAATCTTGCCGGCCAGGCGCTTGATGCGGGTATCATTTTCGCTCGTGATCCACTGCGGCGTGATGTTGGACAGTCCGGAGCGTTTGAGGCGTGGCTTGAGCCGTGACAGGCGTTTCTCCGAAACGTCAAAGGCATACAGCCGGCCGGTGGAATGCATCATGGCGCCGAGTGCCAGTGTCTTGCCGCCGCTGCCGGCACAGAAGTCGACCACCATTTCGCCGCGCCGTGGTGCCAGCAGCCAGCCGAGCAGTTGGCTGCCTTCGTCCTGCACCTCGACCTGTCCCGACATGAACACCGGGCTGTGCTGGATGGCGGGCTTGCCTTCGACACGGATGCCGGTGGGCGAATATGGGGTGGGGGTCACACGCAGACCCTCGGTGCGCAGGGCTTCCAGCGCAGCGTCGCGGCTGGTGAGTTGCGTGTTGACGCGCAGATCGAGCGGCGCCGGCTGGCGCAGAGCTTGTGCCAGCCGCGCAGCACCGGCTTCACCATGACGTGCGAGCAACTTGTCTGCCAGCCAGTCGGGCAGATCCCACTGCACGGCAAGCGGCTGTTCTGCCAGTTGCAGTGACTTGATGACGGGCACCTGTTCCAGTTCGGGTGCGCGCAGCAGTGGTTCAAACTGGCGTAGCGTCCATCCCTGGATGCGCGCCAGCCAGGCGATGGCCAGCAGGCGCGGAGTGGATTTTCCGCAGGCGGCTTCCAGCGAACGCAGGTGTCGCAGCACGCCAAATACCAGTTCGGCGATGAATGCGCGGTCACGCTGGCCCAGGGCGGGGTGTTCGCGGAAAAAACGGCTCAGCTGCACGTCCGCCGGGGCATCCAGTGGCAGGACGAAACGCAGGGCCTGTACGGCGGCTTCAAGTGGAATGGGTTCAACGGACATGTCTGGACGCAGGCCGAATGTGGTGCGCATCCCACCCGCGGTTGATGATTTGGACTGTGCGAGTATAGCACGGAACCGAGGTGGCGGCCGGGTCAGTCACGACCGCGCCAGCCCCCGCCTTCGCGACCGCGCCAGCCGCCTTCGCGACCGCGCCAGCCTCCATCGCCTCCGCCCCAGCCGCCTTCGCGCCAGGCATGCTCGCGCCATTCGTGACCGTAGCCATAGCCATAGCCGTACGGGTACGGGCGGTAATATGGGCCGCCATAAGGCACAATGACATTGATGCCAGGGCGTGACCAGACGACGGCGGGCGGGTAGGGGGCGACATAGCCGCCCCAGTAGCCATCTGCGCGAGCGCTGCCAGCGCCACCGAGCAGGGCGAGTGCCAGCAGGCTGGTTGTCATGGCAATACGAACGGGTGTCTTGAGGGTGTGCATGATGTGCTCCATATAGGGTGTTTCGACCAGTTCCGGGTATTGATGGAACGTTTCCTAACCTGTCGTTTGCAGGATAGTTCGTCAGCCACGATACAGGCGTATCAGCTTGTAACCCGGTTGTAACAGGATGTGTCCTCGCAGGTTGCGCCCAGAGACTGATTTGCAGTGCGGCGCGTTGTGTTGCACACTTCCCGGCACACATTTCATGGAATCAGGACCTCATGCTAAGTTACCGACACGCTTTTCACGCCGGCAATCATGCCGATGTGCTTAAGCATGTGGTGTTGTTGCACCTGCTCGAATACCTGGGGCGCAAGGACAAGCCATTCTGGGTGATCGATACGCATGCCGGTGCGGGCATGTATGCGCTCGATCAGGGGTATGCGCAGAAAAACGCGGAATTCATGGACGGGATTGCCCGTCTGTATGACCGTGACGATCTGCCCGGGGCGTTGCGTGACTATGTTGCGCTGGTGCGCAGCTTCAACCCGTCCGGGGTGCTGCAGGCGTATCCGGGTTCGCCATTGATTGCCCGCTCGCGCTTGCGCACCGATGACCGGCTGCGCCTGTTCGAGTTGCACCCTGCCGACCATGCCGTGCTGCAGCAGCATATTGCCGGCGACAGGAAAATCCGTGCCGAGCAGATCGATGGCTTGAGCGGCCTGCGTGCGCTGTTGCCGCCACCGCCGCGGCGCGGGCTGGTGCTGATCGACCCGTCCTATGAGGACAAGCAGGATTACGTGCGCGTGCCGCAGACCGTACGCGATGCCTTGCAGCGCTTCGCCACCGGAATCTATGTGGTCTGGTATCCGTTGCTGTCACGCACCGATCCGCTGCGCATGGTCGAGTCGCTGAAACGGCTTGGCGAGGATTGGCTCGACGTCCGGCTGCAGGTGTGTCGACCGGCTGCCGACGGATTCGGCATGTATGGCAGCGGCATGTTCGTGCTGCATCCGCCATGGACGCTCGAAGCCGGGCTGCGCGCGGTGATGCCCTGCCTGGCACGTGTGCTTGGCCAGGATGCCGGGGCGGGATTCACGATCGATGCGCAGACGGCCTGAGCCGGGCCGCCTGCCGACATGAGGATCAGTGCGTGGCGTTGCGTGTGCGCCGTCCGGCGTAGCCAAGCATGCCGAGTCCGGACAGCATGAGCGGCAGCGACGCCGGCAGGGGCGCAGCCGGTGGATCGGCCGGCGGGTCAGTCGGGATGCCGGCCGGCAAACCGTTCTGTGTCAGGTCGGCGTTGAGGCTGTACAGCGTGAACAGCCAGTCGTTGGACGGGCCATTGCCGCTGCCGTTGTTGAATACGATGGCATGGATGCCCGAGGCGGCCACCGTGGTCAGGCTATTGCCCTGGTCGTTGCCGAGAGATCCCGAGACTATGGCGTGGCCGTTCTGATCATAGGCGGTATAACTCGATGCGCTTGTGCCAATATTGTCAAAGATGAAGCTGACGTTGCTGGCCAGCGAACCGAACGTGGCGACGAGATTGTCAGCTGGTGTGGAAAAACCGTAGTCCGGAGAAAATGCGTCGGCATTGGCCAGTCCTTCTCCCGTAAGGCCGGTGACCGGCGCGTTGAACGGGCCACCGTTTCCAGTGAGTGAAAAGGTGATGCCGGACAGGCTCTGGATGGCCGTATCGGGAGCATAAGTGGAGAAATCAAGATTGACGGTACTGGCGTGGGCCGTGGTGGCCGCAAGCAGCGCGAACGCCACTCCCCATGTACGCAGGCCGTGGCTGGCAGCAAGGTGTTTCTGCATGATGTTCCCCCTGGAATAATTGTATGTGTGTGGGGGATTGTCATATGTTGCTGTTTTGCAGGCAATAGCCTGTTCATACCAATCGGTTGATGCCGCATCCCGTGAGGTTGCTGCATCAACCGGGTTCGAACAGGTTGATGAGTTCGTCGGGGGTAAAGGCGCTCACGCCGGTATCGGCATCGCCGAGCACACCCTGGGCGAGGCTGCGTTTTCTTTCCTGCATGGCGACGATTTTTTCTTCCACCGTGCCCACCGTGGTCAGTTTCCAGGCAAATACCGGGTTTGCCTGACCGATGCGGTGCGCGCGACCGGTGGCCTGGTCTTCCACCGCCGGGTTCCACCACGGGTCGTAATGGATCACCGTGTCCGCAGCCGTGAGGTTGAGTCCCACCCCGCCAGCCTTGAGACTGACGAGAAACAGCGGTACCTCGCCGTTCTGAAAGCGTGTGACCGGTTGGGCGCGGTCCTGGGTCTCGCCCGTCAGGCGGACATAGGGGATTTTCAACAGGTGCAGTTCGGGTTCGATCAGGTCGAGCATGCTGGTGAACTGGGAGAACAGCAGTATGCGTCGACCTTCTTCGATCATTTCCGGCAACAGTTCGGTCAGCATGTCCAGCTTGGCGGAATGTTGCACGCGTCGTGCGGCAGGTAACTTGAGCAGGCGCGGGTCGCAGCAGACCTGCCGCAGTTTGAGCAGGGCGTCGAGAATGACGATCTGGCTCTTGCGAAAACCTTTGGCGTCGATTTCGCGGCGGATCTTGTCATGCATGACACTGCGCACGGATTCGTACAGATCGCGCTGGTCGCCGCCGAGTTCGCAGCTGCGCACGATTTCGGTCTTGGGCGGCAGCTCGGTGGCCACCTGCGCCTTGGTGCGTCGCAACAGGAATGGGCGGATGCGCTGGATGAGTGCCCGATGCCGTGCCGGATCATCGTGTTTTTCGATCGGGGTGCGGAACTGGCGTTTGAATGTCT